>NZ_JACASJ010000140.1:0-10071 GCF_013391025.1 Enterobacter sp. SECR19-1250
CCATGGCTCCAGATGACAAACATGATCTCATATCAGGGACTTGTTCGCACCTTCCCTAAGTTAAAATCCGTGTGACTCAGAATGGGTAATCAAGTCATACAGCATGGAAATACGTGATACAGGGTGTGACATATTTTCAAGCTGAATAAGGTGCCTGTACTGGTTTTTGGTAAGCCAAATATTTGCTGCCGCTTCCAGTTCGTTCCGTGCTGCGGGTTGCAGTGTCGGATCCGGAAAAATTTTCATTAAGCCGTCAACAACTGAGTTCTTCACAGGGGTAATTTTGCTGCCAAATTTAACAAAGTCGCAAAATGCCGAGTGTGCACGGACAGTATCTATTTTGTGATATTCGAAATTTGCCTTAAGGAAAAAATAACCGGGGAAAACGGCAGACACTCTTTTTCTGAATACATGAGGTGCATCGGCGCGTTTAATTTTGGTTAAGGTCAGGGGAGTCCATGGAACTATATTCTGGTCGTGAAGCCAATCAAAAAGATTCTCACGATTCCTGCCCCCGGTGATATACAGGGCTAGATACCATTGTTGATTACATATATCCTGTATATTCATTTTTGAACGCTTCGCGCTGAATTGATCCATGAAGGAATAATTCTGTATTCGTCGAGGCGAATACATTCAAACATGGCAATGAAGCAGACTTATAAACAAACACTTAAGTTTGCCCGCTGCAGTTCTGACATTGTCATGGCTCAATATATTCTTGTAAGCAAATCCAATAAGCATAATTGGCGGCAATACTTATGGGATTGGTTGTTATGTTTGTCTGTTTGTTATCTTTTGTAAATAGTAAATGGGATTAATCTCAAAAAAGCACCCTAAAGGGTGCTTATTCTGGTTATTTTGTGATCATTAATGAAATCATCAAATGATATGAGCGAATCAAAATAACAGAACGCAGCGCATCATTTCCTTCAAGTTTCATTGCCTTTGTACTTCGCTTAAGATGCGAACGCACAGTCTCAACGGAGATATGGCAAATCTCGGCGATTGATTCATAAGTTGCGCCATGCGCATACAGCGTCGTTACTTCAAGTTGCTTCTTTGACAGCTCAGGAAATACCGTCTGTAATGCGTCAATAATTTTGGGCTGTATCATCAATATATCCCCATGCAAATCAATACGTAAAAATTTACGAGCAATTTGCATCTCCCTTAATGGGGAGATACCCCCATCAAGAAACAACAGATCCGTGTTATGTCACCGACGTACATTGTTCCTGCGACAGTGTTCAATTGATAATAGGGATATATCGTGTGTGAAGACCTGCTTGGAAGGATGCTTTTGAGCATATCGTTCGGCTCCGTGTAGTGATCTAAACAACTGCCACGGAGTTCTCACGCTCTGGTGGCAGCCCAGGCAGGGGTGAGAAACCGGCCTACACGGTACCGGCCAACCTTTCGGTTGCCCTACCTGAACCGCCATAACTGAAGTACGGGGATTCAGTGCACAAAAAAACACGCGTAATGCGTGTATTTTTGTACACGTGCAGTCTGCGGGTTCTCACGCCCGATCACAGGATTTACTGTGATGCCGGAAGGTTACTGGCTATAGGCCAGCGAGTCAACTGAGTGCATTGGCGATACTGATTTAAACAAGCGGAATCTTGGCTTGAGAAATCTTGGTGGAACGTACGTATCCCAGTTTTTCTGACGGCAATATCGCAGCAGATCTTCCCCGCAGCATGTTCCTGTTTTCTGTAAACAATTACTGATCCGATGCTCAATAGCTTTTAGTGAGAGGTTGAGTATCTTGGACATTGTTTTACGGCTGTATTTCATCGAGATAAGGAAGATCACTTCCCACTCAGCATTTGTGAAGAAATGAGACGGGGTTTGATACATCAATGGCTTAGGAACGTCATCTTCCAGCAGATAACTCGGGCAGAACATATCCAGCGGCCGAACCAACAGCATCGTGCCTGAGCATACGCCACGATCGTCGTAGTAGGGTGTTGTATCAAAACATAGTGCGTGCAGTGAGTTATTTTCTCCCACTGGGTGGGTGATGATGGATGAAAACTTTTCCCTATGCCTCATCACAAGTTCCTCCTGACGATGAATATTGCGCGAGAGATAAGCCAGAGAAGTGGGCAATTCATCAAGAGTTTTGCCCAGAATGGGGTAATTGTCTGGCAGTTTCAGTAAGTTAAGGAAAGCATTATTGACGGCAACATACTGCATTCTGCCGTTTTTAATGGTCATCGGCTCTCTACTGAAACACATCATGTTGATGATTTGCGGGGAAATAATGAGTTTTTTTTGGAAAGGTGATTAATGGTGATCATCTCTGAGCACTTAAAGTCAATAAAAATGAATGGGTTATGTTTTTTTTCTATTATACCTGCATTCAGATCCAATCTATCTAACAGTGATCCACCTCCCCAGTATGCTTAAAAGACACTTTTAAGTGTTAGTTTATGTGCTAGTATTGCAGAGATCTTAGTTTTGAAGTTAGCTGGAGGTGGTTATGGCGAATACAGCACAGTCCTCAAAAGTTGCAGGCATACACTGCTCAAAAGTAACAGGTATCACTGAATTTAAACGTGATCCACTGGGTACAGTTGACGCTGCAGAAGGAGATGCTATCGCTATCCTGAATCGCAGTTCTCCGGCTTTTTACTGTGTGCCTCTCGAGCTTTTTGAACGAATGAAACGAGATGCAGAGGCCTACAGAGCGCAGCTGGCTGGCTGATGAATCGGACGGGATCCTTTAAATTGATCCTTTTTAGACTAAGTGATAGAGTCAGCGGATTACTGTTAGATAACGTATTGTTTTAAATGGTGGTCACGCCGGAAGGTGACTGGTTCTGAGGTGGATACTCGAAGCCCAGAAAAAACAAAACCCCGATAATCTAGATACTTGGCGGCATCGACAGATTAACGGGGTCCCACATCTAAACCTATAGAAGTTGTTGCTTCTGTAGGGGAGTATAACCCGTGCGCGAAAAAAGACAAGACTTTCCGTGCTTACTCCACCTGTGCAACATAAGCGCAGGGAGTGGTGACTGAAAGACCACAATCTCAGCACTGGAGCCAGCTGGATACCGACGATCAGATTCGTTTCTGGCAAGGTATCGAAGACGGCAGCGTTGATTCTTTCCTGGTCGAACCGGTAAAGAAAAAAACGCGTCGCCGCCGTGGTGACCATTCTACAAAACCCAAATGTGAGAACCCGTCCTGGTTCCGTCCTGACCGCTATAAAAAGCTGGGCGGGCAGCTTGGTCACGCCTATAACCGACTGGTAATGAAGAATCCTGACACTGGGCGGTATCAGTTACGTATGCACATGTCCCTGCATCCGTTTTATGTGCACGCACGCCAACGAGCTGGACGTAAATATGCATTCCGCCCCGAAAAGCAACGTTTGCTGGATGCATTCTGGCCTGTGCTTGTCAGTTTCTGCGATGCCGGTAAACACACGGTGGGGATGTGCATATCTAGGCTGGCCAGAGAACTCAGCCCAAAGGACGGCAAAGGGAATGTCATTCCTGAAACGGAAGTCACCGTCTCCCGCCTTTCGAACCTGATAGCAGAACAGGTTCGTTTTGGTACGCTGGGTGTGTCAGAAGAAACTACCTGGGATCATGAAGCCCGCAAGCGTCTGCCTAAGTATGTCTGGATCACCCTCGTCGGATTTAAAATGCTGGGCGTTGATTTGACTAAACTTGAGGCTCAGCAGCAGAAGAAACTCAAGGAAAGTGAGGAGCGCCGTAAACTTATAGAAGAAGGCGTTCTTGGCGAAGATGAAGAGATCTCCGTACGCGCAGCGAGAAAACGTTGGTACCTGCAGCGTAGTCTTGAAGCGCTGAAACACCGTCGGGCGAAAGGTGCTGCGCGTAAACGAGCAAACCGACTGGAAAAACTACCCCGGGACCGCCAGGTGTACGAGATGAGCAACTGGCTAAAGAAAACCCTGCCGGCGGATGAACGCTACTGGATGACTCCGGAACGCCTCGAACAGCTGGCCATTCAGCATCTTTACCAGCTGGAGCTGGCGCTGACTGCATCGCCACCCCATTAGCCAGCATCTCAACTGCCAATACTATCTTGTAAGCCCCTTTGGGGCTTTAAGTGCTGGCTGAACAGACTCACTTCGCTGGCTCTCCTGAACGTTTTGCCCGCTGTCCCATCTTTATTCCCGTTCTTTCTCCAGTCATGGCCAAGACGTGCCGGAAACAATATTGTTATCCACATAAACCCGCAAACAGATAAATAAAGCTTTTCGCATACAAATATCTTCGAACCCGCAAAATAATCTAACCCCCCATCTTTTATTCCCCTGTTTACACATTCAGGGAGATCCTTTGTCTTCTGTAGAACTGTGGAAAATGGAAAATGCCTTCGCTCGCAGCGACTAAAGTCGCGCCGCTCAGAATCTAAAAGTACCTCCCACTGCTCCGCAGCGGGCCCCTAAGCAGTTAACATCAACCAACGATCTTCTCCTGAACTAGGGGTCCGCTTGGAAAAGGGAAAATAACCTACGCTAAGACTACTTTTTAACCAATCGGCTATTGGATATCACTCGGTTCGCGGGGCTACAGCGTTTCTGTGTCCGAAACCGAACGATTGCGTACACCATGCCAATAACATGTACGAAAGTAAGCAAAACTGTTAACGGACAGTCAGATCGTTCCGTACATCCCTTACGGTCAGGGGTTCGCGCTCAATGGAACGAAATCACTCGTTAAGCTCAAAACGCTTAACGTAGGAAAATTTCCGTTTTCCAAGCGGACCCCAACTAAGTCGCTTTAAAATCAGCGCAATTTCCCCCGTAACCGGTCTACGACCGCTAACTCGCAGTACCGCGCCCCGAACCGCAAGCGGTCCGCCGTCCCTTCGGGCCCGGGCGTAAACGCCCGGCGCTAACTGCGCACCCCCGTGGGGGAAAAGAATCATCGCTAATAGCTGAAAGTGGGTTAAAGCTTTGCAGGGAGGGGGAGGTTAATAGCCACAGGCTATCATGTAGCCGGCTTCGCCGGGCTCTCCGGCGGATTTAACTAAAGTGAACTATTCAGTTTGGTTTCCGCCGGCATGTGCCGCCAGCGGCACATTCACTGTCGTGCTACGCACAGCTCGCACTCCTGTTGTGATTTCACACTCTCGGCGCATTTATTAGAAAGGGTAAATACTTATATATTACATTTAGTTAAGATGAAATTAGCGCTATAATTAACCAATAAATTCCTTCATTTTGAGGTGATTTGATGGCTAATAGTTGCCACGTTATAGCTCCCGAACAGACATCAGTAAAGGTTACGAAGGTTAGCCTTCATCAGTCCTTTTCGAGAGTCTGTAAACAGTGGCCAGAATTGTGGCCAGAATGGAAGCGACGCCGTTTCCGGCCAGTTATTCATGGTATTGCAGACAAGATGCATAAACATGTTAAAGCCAATCCAGGTGAGTTGCTTACTCATGCTGATATTGCCCGTGTTATGCGTTTTGTTACTGGCCAATTGAGTTATCTTGAGCAGATTACCGAGGGTGCAGATCGTTATGATCTGGACGGCCGTCCGGCAGGTAAAGCGACGGCAAAAGAAGAGGCATATTCGCGCCAGCGAATTGCTGAAATAAATGAACGTATAGCTAGAAAGCAGGATAAAGGGGGGGGACAAGGAAGCGGACAAAATTCGTAGGTAGATATTGAACTGGATATCCTTCCGCAATGGTGCGTCCCTTATTGCGATAAGGTAATCGAATAAAAAAAATAAATTATACAATAAGTTATCTTACCCAAATTGCCCCTGTGACAGCCAGCGGCCAGCTTTTGCCGAGTCGATGAACATTCTTATTGTCAGGGGTTTTTTGTCATTTTCCCGGGTCCGGCCTGTAAAAAAGGACTTTGCGCGCCAGGGGTAATAATCATCAAGACAGAAACCATCCCGTGAAATATTAAATCTCCGGAAGTAACTTTCGCTCATGTCTGCTATGTCTTCAGCTTCAAACCACTCCTGGAGTATGCTGTCATCATCCGGTTTAACCTTTCGGAACAGTGTTGTAACCAGTGGCAACTCTGAAAGCACATAGTTACGTACTTCATCCTCTGTTAACGTATTCACCAAATCTTATCCTCCGGCCGCACCAACAGGTTGTAGTGGTGGATTGTCTTGTAAGTTATTTGTGTCAGATCGCTGGCAAGAATGACCCACCCAAGAACGGGTACCGCTCTCCCTACAAAAACCCCAAGATTATTGACCCAGAAAATCTTTAATCCCCGCATCGAAAATGATTTCTTCGTCAGTGTTGGAAGTACCCGTTTCCGGAATTGAAAGCTGATGTGTTTTCGGAAAAATAATGACGCAGGAGAGGTTCCCTTTGTGGCTGTTATTGGCTTACCGGGGACATCAATAGAGTTATCGCCAAGAATAATCATGGCCACTCCTGCAAAGTCCTTTACACCCAGTTGCTCGGATGTCTCATCCAACAGGACCCAAAAGAGCAACTCATGAGGTGTCAGATTTCCTACGCCCCGATAAAAATAGGTTCCATTTAGATCTTCCGTTGTATCCACTTCATCCTCCTGACATTTAAGATCTGTGAGTGTGGATTTTCGTGCCGGCCAGCCAGATTAAGAATAATCTTTATCTGATTTTAAAAGAGGAATTTCCCCCTGGTGATGATGTTAAACCGGTCAAAACCAGATTACGGTAGGTCTCACGTTTATTTCATTCTTTGGATGCTTGTCGCCAGCGCCAGGGTTCTGTTTGTCCCGGGACTGACCACAGGCCGATACTGTTTCCTCTGGCCGTGTTTTCCAGTTGTTCATATTGCGGGTTTATTGCCCTGCCATGATAACGGTAAGCCCAGGCCATTCCATTTTTTACCTGTAGTGCATTCACATCAGTACCTTCCATCCATACCGTCCCGAGCAGCCTGCCGTACTGGTCATTTTTGTCCCCGGTTATCTGTACTGCTTTCTGGGCCAGCAATGCGCTCAGTGCCTGGCGGGAACGTTGTCCGAATGGTTGATTTTTTTCCGGGGCATCGATACCGGCGAGCCTGATGCGGACACTCTGTCCTGAGGCAGACAGAGTTTCAATCGTGTCACCATCAAGAATACGTACCACCCGACCATCAAAATCTGCACGGGCAGTGAAGATGATAAACACGCCGAGCAGGATAGCGTAACGCCATTGATTTAATATCATTTTAATATTAACTCCGGGGTGAAGTAAGAGAAGCTGCTTTCCCTGGTATGGTTAATTCATCTCCGCAGGACATCAGACGTGAAATCACGCGGGACGCCAGACTGATGTTCAGCCCTGTCATATTGGTGTTCAGTTCTGCAAGCATGCCGGCATGGCTTCGGGTTAAATACGGCAGAAGAGGCGCCGGGCATCCTCCTGATGAGACGACCGTCAGTTGTGCACTCGCGTCGTCCAGGTTGTCTTTCCCCTGCATAAGATCCCTAAGTATGGCCTTAAGGTAGTGTGGTGATGCTGCGACAACAAATTGATCTGCGGGAAATCTCCCCATCAGCTGTGACAACGAGGTACAACGACCTTTCAGGGGAGGATTTTCTGTCAGGCCTTTCCAGACCTCGTGGCCCGGGAAGGGCATCATCCGGAAAGTGGCCTCATACGGGACGGCAGGATCGGTCGCATGGCGCAGGCCAAGTCCGGCTGAAACAATCCACAGTTCCAGACCTGAATGGCGAGTGGCCACCTCCAGTGTCCGCGACCAGTGAAGCCCACAGTAAAGTTGTGCGGCCGGAAGTGTTGGGCGGGCATCGCGGAGCAAGTTTCGCCAGGCAGACAGCGCTGCATCAACCTCCTGCAATTGATACGGAAACATTGTTTCCCCGGCCGGTGTGGTTTTCCCGGCAGTGCAGGTCGTAATGAGATGGACCGTCATTGTTCCTGCACTGGCCAGCGAACGGCTGCTGCAAAGTCTTCCGCACTCGCCATGCCGAACGTCTCTTCAAGGTACATCAGCGCCGGCAGAGCCTCCTCCCGGGAGCAGTCACTGTAAAAATCAAACATTCTGGCGTTCTCCCCGATCGCCAGCCACTGCAGACGCTGCTGCCAGCTTTCGTAGGGGCTGCGGGACGGAGAAAACATCAGGGTCTCCAGACTGCCCCGGTTGCAGTGGATGTGCCAGCGGGCAAGCCTGTCGAGGAGTGCATTCAGGGCCTTCCGTTCCTGACGCTCCGCCAGCGGCCCTGGATCCTCCTGAGTGGTAACGGCCGGCACCAGTCCTTCGTTAATCTGAACATGGCCAGGCAGACCGGCTGCGAGACAAACCCGGTACCACCCGGCCACCTGAAGCGCATCACCTTCCAGACACTCCATGTTGCCGGTGGCGTGCGTCAGCTGCAGGCAGGTTCGTCCGTCGAGCCGCATCACAAAATCTCCCCGGCATGCCTGGTACGGCCTGCCATCAATCATCACCTCAGTGTCGGTATCGGTCACCGGGATGTCATTTACCGGCAACACGCGGACATCGGTAGCCCGCTGTTCCGCCCGGTTCCGTTCCCGTTCGGTACCGAGTAACGGGGTGGCCAGCTCACGGCCGGTATCCGTCAGTTCGACGGCCAGCTGCAGGTTCGGTGCACGCAGCAGGCGCAGCCAGCCCGCGGCTTCCATCCGCCGGCAGGAGGCACGCAGGTTGTTGCCGTACACCGGCCGATCGCCACCTTCGGCCAGCATGCGCTCCAGGTCACGGGTACGTACCGGCCCGGGTACGGCGTCATCGAGGGCGGCCAGCACGATGAGAATACTTCGCTGTAGTGGCGATGGCTGGCGGGACGTTACGGCTGCCATGAGCGTTGCTCTGCAGTAGGCGCGCGCAGGATCATCTCAGTCAGCCTCAGCTGGTCCCTGTCGATGATGTCGTCAGGCGCACGACCAGCCAGCGCCAGGCAGTACCAGAGTTCAATGGCACAGCGTGCCCGGGCAATCTCCGCATCGGCATCATTGCAGTCCGCACGGTTTGCCCGTTCAAGGCATCCGTTAACGAAATCTTCCGTGTCGCCGGTCATCGTTTCATAGCTGAGGCGAAAGTATACTTTCTCATCCATCCTGCACGCTCCATCTGGTCATGTACCGTAATGGGTAAAATCATACATGGGTTGATTTTTTATGAATATGAAATTAATCATATCAGATATTAATATGTGTTTTATGACAGATATCATATCTCATATGATTTACTGGTACATTAATATTAAATAATATCTCCTTCCGCTTTCCCGCCAAACAGATTCGTTTTCCGGCAGTCCCGGAAATACGCCATAAACAAGCCGGCATGAAGCCGGGCGACATTCAGTACTTCGCTGTCGCCGTTCTGGTATCAGTATTGGGCCTGGTAAAAAGCAGTGGGATCGCTTCCCGGGGCTGAGTTGTTTATTCCCGGGTGAAATGACGGGTGGTATCTTCTGTGGTCAGGCCGGACGAAGCCTTCCGGAGTTACGGCATGCTGTGCCGCTGGTCATGCCTGCAGCCGTTCCTGTTCCTGCAGGAGCTGAAGATGATATGCGGCAATGGCGCTGACCACACGTGCCGTCATCCTGGCATCGGCAACGGCTGAATGGGCCCTGTCTTCCTGGTCCAGTGCGGCCTGGCTGGCGGCATCGGCCAGCGAAATGGTGCCGTAGCGGTTGGTGGCACCAAAATAGCCCGCTGCCAGCTTCATGGCGCAGTGTACTGCCAGTCCGCTCAGCCATTCAGCCGGATCGCCGTGTGCGGCAGCCGTCTGTTTCAGAATGCGGGTATCAAACTCTGCATTGAAAATAATCAGTGGTCGCGACGCTATGATGTGCCGGAGATGCTCTGCCACATCGGGCCAGGAGGGCTCACCCGTGAGTGCCTGTTCAACGATGCCGTGTACTGATGTGGCCTGCGGCTCGATGGCGACAGTGGGCTTCAGACGGGTTGCAAATACCACGCTGCCGTCAGCCTCCGTCAGGCCGATTTCCAGTGCCTCTGCGTGGTTACCGAGGCCTGTTGTTTCGGTATCAAGAAACAGCGGCTTATGGCTCAGCCAGGTATGGGCTTTCAGGGGTCGTCTCAGAAAACGGAATCTATGGTCACTCCCGTTTTTGCAACACCGATT
>NZ_JACASJ010000141.1:0-9662 GCF_013391025.1 Enterobacter sp. SECR19-1250
ATCGGGCATTATCTGAACATAAAACACTATCAATAAGTTGGAGTCATTACCAAAAATCACTCATCATTAATTTCCTTGCAATAAGAATGGCATGCTTTTGATATTAACCAATTAGCGGACCGTTTATTTCAACGGTTCATAAACTCATATCAAGGTAGCGCTCATTTCTTAGGGAAAAATTAAGAGAGGGAATTAAAATGTTTTCATATGAATATAAATATCTTTAAAAACACAAAGTTATAAAATTATGAATTATTTATTTTGTGACAGCACTCAATTTTTTCAAAATGTAACGTTTAAACCAAAGCTCAACAAACAAAAAAAATCCCGGTTATTTCTTTAAAAACAGAAATAACCGGGAACTTTTCTTTTTAGTTAATTATCGCGCTTATTTTAAATTATTTGGGAAGTCAGCGGGCAATTCACTGGCCGCACACGCAATTACGCTGTCATCGTTGGCCCCACAGTCGCGCACGAAGGTAATGGTGGCAAATTCATCAATCACTTCTGTTGGATAGGCCGGACCTGCATCGCGATAGCTGTTCATCAGTGGAATGTGATCGTTCTGGGAGCAGACGGTTTTTTCCGGGTTGTTCATGACCCAACGCGGGAAGAAGATAGTGCCATGGAACAGTTTGTCCCCAAGGTTCACAATCAGGCTAACGTCGGTGCCGGTGGGTTCAGTCCAGGAAATTTTATAAATACTCTCACCTACGCGAACAACATACACCTGCTGATCTTTTACCCAACGATTCCCCACCAGGCCGCTGTGAATACGGTAGTCGATGGTATTTTCATTTTTGATATAAATCTCGTAGTTCCAGCCATTATCGTAGGTATAAACCAGATGTTTGCCGATGAAGCCGCTTAAGTCGTGTTTGTCGAAGGTGCTCATATAATGTCTCCTTTGTTTTGATGAGACGATCCTACCCCTTCAAAAAATGAATGAATAACGCTATGTTTGAATCAAATTCATCCAAATTTTAGATTGATTATGCACAAGACGACGCTCGAACAATGGTCCTTGCTGGAGAAGGTGGTGGATGCGGGCAGTTTTGCCAGAGCCGCGGAAGAGACGCACCGCAGCCAGTCTTCCGTCAGCTATAACCTGGCGCTACTGCAGGAACGGCTGGGGGTGGCGCTTCTGGTGCAGGAAGGCCGTCGGGCGGTGTTGACCCCTGCCGGGGAACTGCTGCTCAACCAGGTCAAACCGCTGCTGAAAGCCTTCGCGTACATTGAGACACGCGCGCTTACCCTGCGTAACGGAATGCGCACGCGGCTGGATCTGGTGGTGGACAATATCTTTCCCCGCCGTCGTCTGTTCGCCATCCTGCGTCAGTTCCAGCAGCAGTATCCGCAGACTCAGGTCCGTCTCACCGAAGTGCTGGAAAATACCCGCGCCGATGCCATCAATGATGAAGCCGATGTGATGGTCTTAACCCGCCTCCAGGATATGACCGGGCTTGGTGAATGGCTGATGAATATCGACTTTGTTGCCGTAGCCCATCACCAGCATCCGCTCTTTCAGCTCGATGCGCCGCTGAACGACGACATGCTCCGCCCGTGGCCGCTGATTAAAATTGCGGACAACCAGACCGCGGCGCACTCAGCCAGTGGCTCGTGGACCTTTTCCACCATTGACGCGGCCATTGAGGCGGTGATGTCGCAGGTGGGTTACGGCTGGCTGCCGGAGGAGCGCATTCAGACTCAGCTGGAACAAGGGGTACTGAAGATGCTGCCGCTCAGCCATGGCGTGCGGCGAGCCACGCCGCTGCACCTGATTGTGAAGCGCTCGCTTAGCCCGCTGGACGAACAGGTTGAGTCGCTATTGCGCCTTTTTAGCCAGGAGCCGTCATCGTCACCTGCTACGCTTTAAGGTCCGAACGTTAAAACGATAAGGAGCAGATGATGAAAATCGACTTTACGGGGAAAGTGGCGCTGGTCACCGCCTCAACGGGTGGAATTGGCTTCGCCATTGCCAGAGGGCTGGCAGAAAGCGGTGCGGAAGTGATCGTCAATGGCCGCAGTACCGAGTCGGTGAATAAAGGTATTCAGCAGCTGCAGCAGGTGGTGCCGGGCGTGCAGGTGCGTGCCGCGATAGCCGATCTCAGCACGCCGGAAGGGGTCGAGTCGCTGCTGAAGGTGGCGAATAACGTGGACATTCTGGTCAACAATGCCGGGATTTACGGGCCGCAGGATTTCTATGCCACCGACGATGATACCTGGGAACGTTACTGGCAGACCAACGTGATGTCCGGCGTGCGTCTCTCCCGCGCGCTGCTTCCCGGCATGGTGAAGAAAGGCTGGGGCCGCGTGGTATTTATCTCCTCCGAGTCGGCCTGCAATATCCCGGCGGACATGATCCACTACGGCGTGACCAAAACGGCACAGCTCTCGCTGGCACGCGGACTGGCGAAGTTCGTGGCGGGTAGCGGCGTGACGGTCAACAGCGTATTGCCGGGGCCGACGATGTCTGACGGATTCGCAGAGATGATGAAAGACGAGATCGAGAAGACCGGTAAGTCGCTGGAACAGCTGGCAAAAGAGTTTGTGATGGCCAACCGCCCTAGCTCGGTGATCCAGCGAGCGGCCACGGTTGAAGAGGTCGCCAATATGGTGGTCTATGTCTGCTCAGCGCAGGCCTCCGCCACGTCTGGCGCGGCGTTGCGCGTTGACGGTGGCGTGGTGGATGACATTATCTGAGTGGCTCAGGCCGCAAGAATGAGAAAAAAAGCGTGAGGTTTAAGGACTGTGGCGCCAAAGCAGGTAAACTAACGAGCAGAATGTGTATTTCAGCTAAGACGTATTTATGACCAATATGATTGCCGACGAGACCGTGGCCAAATCTAACGTGCTCTCTGTCTTCGACTTTGATGGAACGTTAACACACCACGATAGCTTCATCCCTTTCCTGCGTTTTGCCTTCGGGAAACGTTACTTCGCGGGACGACTGGTGCGTATGGCATTGCCGACGCTCCACTGCGTACGCCGCAAGCTAACGCGTGATGAGCTAAAAGAGGTGCTGATCAAAACGTTCCTGACGGGGGTGGATGAACACTGGTTACGTCAGCAGGCGGAAGCGTTTTGCGAAAAATACTGGAACAAGCTGATGCGCCCCGAGGGGGTGCTGGCGGTGGCGGCGGAGGTGAACTCTGGCGCGGAAGTGACCATCTGTTCCGCCTCTCCGGCACTGGTGCTCCAGCCGTGGGCTGACAAGCTTGGCATCAAGCTGATTGGCACACAACTGGAAGTGAAAGACGGTAAGCTGACCGGGCGCATTACCGGCAACAACTGCCGCTGCGCCCAGAAAGTCGCCAGACTGGAAAAGGTGTATGGCAATCTGAACGAGTACCACCTGCGCGCCTGGGGGGATACCCGTGGCGACCACGAACTGCTGGCCGCAGCGCAGGATCCACACTGGCGGCACTTCCACCCACCGCGCAAGCGCCGCAACTCACCGATTAAGGGTTAGGTGCGGTCTGGTGCCCTCACCCCGGCCCTCTCCCACAGGGAGAGGGAGAAGAGCGTTGCATCAGGCCTCACGTTTCCCCGGGAACATCACGCTCGCAATAATCCCCAGCGCCAGCACGCCTAATACCACGAACAGACTGGTCGTCGCGCCAATGCTGTAGCCGTGATGCCAGAAGTGATCTGTTGCATTCAACCCGAGCTTGAACGCCACGAAGAACAGCAGCAGGACCACCGCCTTCTCCAGGTGAACCAGATACTGCTTCAGCGCTTCCAGTACGAAATAGAGCGTACGCAGGCCGAGGATGGCAAACATCATGGCGCTGTAGATAATCAGCGGCTCGCGGCTGACGGCGATAATGGCCGGTACGGAGTCAAACGCGAACATCACATCAGACAGCTCCACGACCGCCACGCAAAGTAATAATGGCGTCGCGTAACGTTTCGCTTTTTTGACGCGCCCAACCATTACGTCCTGGTTTTCTGGTTTTTCCAGTTCCGCATCCACCTCTTTCTGGGTCAGAATAAAGGCGTGGCTGCTGATTTTCGGCCAGACAGGATAGAAGCGTTTCACCAGCCGATAGGCCAGGTGACCGGAGTAATCTTCAACCTCGTCGCTCTCTTCGTTGCGCCTGAGCATCATCACCGCCGTCCAGCCAACGACCAGCGCAAAAATAACCTCCACGTACGGCCCCAGACTCAGCAGGCTGGTCCCAATGGCCACGAAGATACCGCGGAAGACAATCGCCCCCAGCACACCCCAGTAGAGTACGCGGTGACGGTACTTATCCGGCACGCCGAACCAGGCAAAAATCGCCATCATCACAAACAGGTTATCGACCGAGAGCACCTCTTCCAGCGCGTAGCCGGTGAGGAACAGGCTCGCCATCTCGGCACCGTGGTGAACATACAGGAACCCGGCAAACGCCATCGCCATCGAGAACCAGAAAACGGACCACATTGCGGCACTTTTCAGCGAGACAGGCTTATCGTGACGGTGCATGAAGAGGTCGATAAACATCGCCCCGACAGCCATCACCACAAAGACAACAACGGTTTCCGTCGGGAAACCGAGATGAGCAGCAGACATACACAACCCTTTTGTAGAGGCAAAACACAAAAACCATGCAGACTGGCATATGCCAGCAGAGAAAAAGATGGAACGGTTTTACAACGGTTCCCCCCTTCAAACCGCAGCTCTGTGGCTGCGCAAGGCGTGTACTTTACCTCACAACGTGGGGTGACGCATCTGCCGTTTAGGCGCTTTGCGTAACGCGCCTGATATGTGAGTCACCTCTTATTTACATAATTTAAACCTTCCATTCACTGGATAAAAATAACGCAACGTCGCTATAGTGGTTTTGTTAAATAAAACTGAGTTGTACCTGATAAAACCAAGAACAGACCCTGCGAGGACACAATGACAGAACAAACGCGTTATGGCGCTACCACCAGTGAGGGGATAGAAAAGGAGACGATGCGTAAGGTGATCTGGCGTATCCTCCCGTTTCTCATCGTCAGCTATCTGATCTCCATTATCGATCGCGGGAACATCGGCATGGCATCGCTGCAGATGAATGAGGATCTCGGTCTTAGCAAAGCGGCATTTGGTTTCGCCAGCAGTCTCTACTTTGTGGCCTATTTTTTGTTTGAAGTTCCAAGCAATCTGGCGATGCAAAAAGTCGGCGCACGACTGTGGATCCCGCGCATTATGATCAGCTGGGGCGTCGTTTCAATGTGTATGTCATTGGTTCAGAACACTACGTCGCTCTATATCGTACGTTTTCTGCTCGGCGCTGCTGAAGCGGGCTTTTTCCCGGGCGTCGTGCTTTATCTGACCTGGTGGATCCCTTCCCGCTACCGCGCACGCATTATTGCGTCATTTATGGTTGCCATCCCGCTCGCCAACTTCATCGGCTCCCCACTCTCCGGGCTGATTCTGTCAATGGATGGCTGGTTGGGTCTTCGCGGCTGGCATCTGCTGTTTATTATTGAAGGCTTACCCGCCGTACTGCTGGGCATTGCCGCCTGGTTTATTCTGCGCGATCGTCCTCATCAGGCGAACTGGCTCAGCAGTGAGCAGAAACAATGGCTGGAAAGCACGCTGGAGAGCGAGCGTAATCAGCAAAAGAACATTGGACATCAAACGACGTGGCAGCTTTTGAAGCATCGCCAAATCTGGCTGATGGCACTCATTTACGCGGGCGCATCGTCTGCAGGCACTACCATCAGCGTCTGGTCTCCTCAACTGCTTAAATCCTTCCACCTCGATAACCTGGAAACAGGCCTGCTCAACGCTATCCCTTACGGTCTGGCATCCGTTCTCATGATTATTTGGGGGCGAAACTCGGATCGTACCAACGAGCGCCGCTGGCACACCGCACTGACACTGTTCATGATTGCCGCAGGCGTGTTCGCTGCATTTGTGAGCGTGTCGCTGCCGGCGACTATCGTGATCCTCAGCATCATGTTGATAGGTGCGTATTCCATGAAAGGGCCTTTCTGGGCGCTGGCATCCAGTTGGATGAGCAGTACTTCAGCGGCTGCAGGGCTGGCTGCGATTGGCGCTATTGCTAACCTGATCGGCGGCGCGGTCATGGTCAATGCATACGGTATTATCAATGAGCGGACGGGCAGCTACACGCTGGCTATGCTTCCGCTGGCCACGCTGTGTGTGGCGGGAGGTATCGCAGTTCTCATTATGGGACGACAGGCCCGTAACGCTCAGCTACACGAAAAACAGGTCACGCATTAGTGATGACAAAAGCGGGACGCGTGTCCCGCTTTTCGTTAACCGTTTTCTTCCGCTGTATCGCTCGTTTCCCCGTAGAACTGCTGACAGAAGGGCTTGCTGGCCCCCATTTTCTGTGACAGGCGGCTGGCGGTATCGTGCATCAACTGACGAATACCTTGCTCCCTGCGATCTTCCGTCAGTCGCGAGATGGGGCCGGTCAATGCCAGCGCCGCAATCAGTTTGTCATGAACGCCGAAGACGGGCATCGCAAACGCCGCGGTATGGGGATCGCGGGCACCTGCCGTGTAGAGCGGAAGCGCAGGCTCACCGCCCGGCAGGGGCTCATTGAGGCCCCAATGGCGTAGAACCTTACTGATAGCAGAATCATCCAGCGGGAACTGAGTGCCGGGGAGATTGCTGTGTCGGAGCCCATGTGAGGCTTCTGCCCGAAACAGGCACAGACGTTGTCCGCCTTCTAATACATACCAGCTGGCGCTCTCCTGGGAAGCCATGGATAAGGCCTGAAGTTCAGGCTGCACCACCCGGGAAAGATGGAAGGACTGTTCATAAAGCTTACCGAGATAAAGCAGACGAGGACCAAGCGCATAATTGCCGTCATCATGTCTGACGACATAGTTCATCCGTTCAAGAGAGTTCATTAAGCGGTAAACCGTGGTTTTGTGGTAACCCGATAGCTGCGCCAGGACGGTTAACGTCAGGCTTTCATCGCCAGGACGGAAGCAATCCAGTAAAGCCAGCGCCTTCTCAACCGCTACAACGCCTTCATTCCCCATCATTATCTCCTTTTCAGCCCGGCAGAGAGTGTACCTCAAATTTTGTGAGTCACTTCGTGTTTACATCACAAACCCCTTCTCAGGTCTGGCTAAAAGGAAAGCAACACCGCTATAGTTGTTTTGTATTGTACACCTGCATTGTACACAGTAAAACAATATGGAGAGAGTCATGTCCGTTTCTGAAAAATCATTGATAAACCGCCAGTTCGAACGCGTATCGGCTGAAGAGGTACGCCAGGCCGCCGAATATCAGGCAGCCATACTGGCGGATGTCGCCGGGCGCCGCGGTACGCTGCATGGACGAATCAAACCGTTGGCATCGCACATGTCCGTTGCGGGTCCGGCTGTTACCGTTGAGGTGCGTCCGGGAGATAATCTTGCCATTCATGCCGCGATGGCCGTTGCCCAGCCCGGCGATGTCCTGGTTGTCGATGGAAAAGGCGATCTGAGCTGCGCGCTACTGGGTGAAATCATGGCCACCCAGGCTCAGGCGAGCGGTATTGCAGGGATCATTATCGACGGAGCGGTACGTGACGCCGACACACTGAGCAAGGGTAACTATCCCGTTTTCTCTGCTGGTCTGAATCCCTGCGGCCCGACAAAGTCCATTTCTGGCCGGGTGAACCATCCCATTTCCGTTGCCGGGGCGACAGTGCATGCCGGAGATTTGGTAGTGGCCGATATCGACGGCGTGGTGGTGATCCCACGCGAGGAAGTTAAGCAGATTATCAGTCTGGCAAAAGGGAAGCTGGAGATGGAGACCAAACGTCTTGCTGCTATCCGTGAGGGCGATTTACGCCCACACTGGCTCAATGACGCGCTGCGTAAGGCGGGCATGCTGGCAGACGGGGAGACGCTGTAATGGCAAATAAGAAGGTGGTCCTGGTAACCGGGAGCGACCTGGCAGAGCAGGCCATGGCGATATTGCACGACTTTGAGGTGGTGTTTGCGGGTCGTCAGCCTACGGAGGATGAGCTGATTGCACTGTGTGAACAGCATAATCCGGTGGCAATACTGGTACGTTACGGCAAGATTAGCGCGAAAATCATGGATGCAGCACCAGCCCTGCAGGTTATTTCCAAGCACGGAAGCGGGATCGATGTGATAGACCAGGCGGCAGCGGCTGAGCGTAATATCGTCGTCCGCTCTGCACCGGGAGCTAACGCGGCGGCGGTGGCTGAACACACCTGGGCATTAATTCTCGCCTGCGCCAAATCGGTGGTGTCGCTGGATACGCGACTGCGCCAGGGGCACTGGGATAAAGCCACGCATAAATCCATCGAACTGGAAGGACTCACGCTGGGACTGATCGGGCTGGGGGCTATTGGCTCACGGGTAGCACAGATCGGTCACGTCTTTAGTATGCGGGTTCTTGCTTACGATCCCTATGCTCAATCAATGCCTTCCATATGCGAGCGTACTGATACTCTGACCGACCTACTTTCCCGTTCCGATGTGATTTCTTTGCATTGTCCGCTCACCGACGATAATCGGGGCATGATCAATACGAAAACGCTCGCATACGTTAAGCCAAACGCTATTCTGGTGAATACGGCACGCGGCGGCTTGATTGACGATCGGTCATTGCTCGCGGCGCTAGAGAATCGAACCTTGCACAGCGCGGGGCTGGACAGCTTTACCAGCGAACCACTGACCGCTCCGCACCTCTGGCAGGGGGTCGAGAACGTCATTATCTCTCCGCATATTGGCGGCGTCAGCGCAGCATCGTATATCAAAATGGGCACCGCGGCGGCCAGCAATATTGTAGACGTTGTGAGTGAAGCTGAAGAAACAACGCTTACCGCGAGCCGCTAATCCAAAATGAACTCCCTCAGGGCTTCTCTGCTGTGTAGAGACATTAAAGTTGTATCCTTTAACCTGAAAAAGACTTTAAAGTTGTAAAGTTTTAAAAAAAACACATACAAAACATGATGCTAAGTGTGTATCACACGCTGTTCCAACATTATGCCTTGATGTTCTTGCAGGAACTGCAATTTACAGGAGGAAAAAGGTGTTTTTGTAGTTATCTGGCGTTACGTGACAGTGTTGGTCAGATACTTCCACCTCTTCAGAGTTAAAGTTTGATATATGGGAAAAAAAAACGCTCCCGGACGGGAGCGTAAGCCAGTGACTTCGGCGTCAAATGAGGGTCTAACAAGTGGAGCTGCAGGTTAATTCTGGGTGATCTGACTGCGATGCTTATCAGCCTGCTGCTGGTGAACAACGGAAGACTGACCATTATTCGCCTTCTCATGTACAGCTGCGGCCTTCTCATGCTCGCTCATTTCAGAAAATGACTTTGCTGTTTCGTTGGTAGCTCCGGGTTTAGCTTTCATCATTTTTTTATGCATTTCAGCCATGTCCTGGTGGGCAGCAGAATTGCTGTTTTGCATCATGTCATGGGACATTGCGGCCTGATCGTGACTGCTCATATCCATCATTGTCATGCTGTCTCCCTGAATTGCACTTTTTTCAGCAGATGACTGCATCTGGTGGGCAGGTGCCTGTGCATTATTTACCTGGTCATGCATGTTCATTGTCTCTGCAGCCATGGCAGATGAAGCGGCAGCCATAATGGCAACAAATGATACGAGAATCTTTTTCATGGTTGGTAAGCGTTAAGTGAGCGCCGTATTGACGGCTATTTATTGGTGAGATCTACGTTC
>NZ_JACASJ010000142.1:0-9462 GCF_013391025.1 Enterobacter sp. SECR19-1250
TGGAAAACTGAATATGGCGTTCTGAGTCTTCCCACCATGATCGGGGAAGACCCATGCATGAACAGTATTTTGTGGACAAAATTCGAAACCCATTCCATACTCAAAAACGTCAAAATCCGTGCCGGAATTGCGCGTTCGTCTTCGATCGCATATACTTCGTGCGTTGACGTAACACAGTGTGTTCTGCGGCAACCAACCGCAAAACCCTGAAAAAACCTCGCTCCGGCGGGTTTTTTTGTTTTCTGCTTTCTGTACAGAACGGGATGCCAGTTGATTTATTGACAACGTACCCGGCAGAAATAAGGTACATATTAATGTTTCAGTTAATAATCCTTAAATATAAATTATTTAAATAAAATTAAGTCTGTTTATTTTTAACGTGAATGAGTATTTAAATAAAATTAACGGATTTGAATTGCCCGGTTTTTCAACGTATATTCATATAACCATAAAAACAGTATGGATACGTTATGCAAGCATCTGATTACTTGAAGATGAAGTTCCAGAGCGACAGGCAGTTAGCTATTTATGGACAACAAGGCGTTGCTGGGACATGGAAAGCATTAAAGGGGATCGGTTCTGATATCTACTCAGGAATGGAGCGTGTTAGTTGGTATTCATCATGCTTAATCCCCAGCTATCATGATGTGTGTGAAGAGTTACTCTCAGAAGAAAAAAGGATGTACCTCTCAATTGTGTCTATTTACCGTTATCGCAATGTAATAGCACACATGCTCTATCTTTATTTTGAAAGCATTATGACTGATTCTGAAAATGGGAATGAAAAAAATCGCGTTCGCAAGACGGATTCAAACGTAACCGGCCTTGTTAAAAACATCCCGGCAAGCAAGGCAGCGCGTTTAGCGATAGCATGGACGCTGGCCAAATCCCTTTCGGAATCCGGCTTACTTTCAGAGATCGTCGTCGAACGGCTTGCGCGCCGTGTACCCAATGTTGTTATGGCTCTGCAGCTGATGGGTACGGACCAGAAGTGCGCTCTTGCTGCCCGTCGTCTGAAAGTGTTGGATCCTAAGTATTACGCCACCCTTTATGCCGCACAACTGGAGATGCTTTACTACTTTTTTGAACCATTCCTGGCTGAAATCATTAAGAAAGTACAAATGGGATTCTACAAGGATTTTGATGCGATCTATAACGACTTAAAGGATAAATAGCATGTTTAAGAGTCTGCTATCCATTCTTTTTACAGATGTTTTATTCCCCGTTTATATTTTTGCTTGCGCCTCTTTGTTTCTCTGGCTGGTGCCCAACCACTGGGTATTATTAACATTCATTGCTATCGTCGTATTTATTATTGTTCATCCGATAATTTTCGGCCGCTTTGATAAGTACGATTGAGTTTTATAAAAAGGAGTTTGTATGTCAAATCCGGCTTATTTGTTTCTGACAGATGAAAATGGTTCGCCAATGGTAGGTCCCTGCCTGGTGTCAGGGCGTGAAGGCGCAATTGAACTTAAATCGTTCACTCATAATGTCAATATCCCGGTCGACGGGAATACCGGGAAATTGACGGGCACGCGCATACATATGCCCGTCATGTTCCAGAAGGAATTTGATCGTGTCACTCCGTTTTTATTTCGGGCGTTGAGTACGGGGAGAACGCTTCAGTCAGCCACCATAAAGATGTATCAGATTAATGAGGCTGGTTTAGAGCAGGAGTATTTTAATATCATTATGGAGAATGTAAAAATAACTTCTATTACACCCGATTTGTATCCAGGTGCCAACACCGGAACACACCTCGAAACGGTTCTCATACGCTATGAGAAAATCACCTGGAAACATTGCGACGGAAATGTCGTCTATAGTGACGCCTGGAATGAGCGAGCAACATACTAAAACGTGATCCCTGACGCATTTTTGCGCAGATGAAAATATTTCCATTGTCACGCCCGAAAACCTGTGTTTGTATAAATTCAATCAATGATTCCAAACACAGGTCCCCCATGACTGCATCCATGAACACCGCGACCCTACTAAAAACTGCGCAACCAGCCGCAGTGGTCGTCGTGCGTGTGGTGGTGGTCGTCGGCAATGCGCCGTAGGGACTGGATCAACACACGAATCCAAAACCCCGCCGGCGCAAACCGGGCGGGGTTTTTCGTTTAGGACCCCTCCCGGATACGCTAAGTAGTTCGGGTTGCAGCCAACGCATCTGCAACCTGAAATACGACGCGTAAAGCTGGCTCAGAAGAAAAGGACTGGAGCATGGCAAGTTCGGGCACAACATCCACCAAGACGCGTTTTACGGGCGCGCAGCTGATTGTTCATTTACTGGAACGACAGGGCATTACCACGGTTGCGGGTATTCCGGGCGGTACGGTGCTGCCGCTGTATGACGCGTTAAGCCAAAGCACGCAGATCCGCCACGTGCTGGCGCGTCACGAGCAGGGAGCGGGTTTTATCGCTCAGGGCATGGCACGTACGCAGGGTAAACCGGCAGTCTGTATGGCCTGTAGCGGTCCGGGGGCGACCAACCTGGTAACCGCCATCGCCGACGCGCGTCTCGACTCCATTCCGCTGATTTGCATTACCGGCCAGGTGCCGTCCTCAATGATCGGTACCGATGCGTTCCAGGAAGTGGATACCTACGGCATCTCTATCCCCATCACCAAACATAACTATTTAGTTCGCGATATTACCGAGCTTCCTCAGGTTATCAGCGATGCGTTCCGCATTGCGCAGTCCGGTCGCCCAGGCCCGGTGTGGATAGACATTCCTAAGGATGTCCAGACCGCAGAAATTGAGATCGACGTCCTGCCGGAGCCGGGCGAGCGAGCACCCGCGCCAGAATTCAGCGCTGAGAGCGTGCGCGATGCCGCGGCCATGATCAACGCCGCTAAACGTCCGGTGCTCTATCTGGGCGGCGGGGCAATCAACGCCGCAGATGAAATCCGTCAGTTCGCTGAAAAAGCCAACCTGCCTACCACCATGACCCTGATGGCGCTCGGCATGCTGCCCAAAGCACACCCGCTGTCATTAGGAATGCTGGGCATGCACGGCGCGCGCAGCACTAACTACATCCTGCAAGAGGCGGATTTGCTGATTGTGATGGGCGCGCGTTTTGATGACCGGGCGATTGGTAAAACCGAGCAGTTCTGCCCGAACGCAAAAATCATTCACGTGGATATCGACCGCGCTGAGCTGGGTAAAATCAAACAACCGCACGTGGCGATTCAGGGGGACGTGGCCGACGTGCTGGCACAGCTGATCCCGCAAACGGACGCAACTGACCGCGCCGACTGGCGTCAGATGGTGGCGGATCTGCAACGCGAGTTCCCGGGCGCGATCCCAACCGAAGGCGACCCGCTGAGCCACTACGGGCTGATTAACGCCGTGGCCGCCTGCGTGGACGACAGCGCGATTATTACCACCGACGTTGGGCAGCACCAGATGTGGACCGCCCAGGCCTATCCGCTGAACCGTCCGCGTCAGTGGCTGACCTCCGGCGGCCTGGGAACCATGGGCTTTGGTCTGCCTGCGGCAGTGGGTGCGGCGCTGGCGAACCCGGACCGCAAGGTGATCTGTTTCTCCGGTGACGGCAGCCTGATGATGAACATTCAGGAGATGGCCACCGCGGCCGAAAATCAGTTAGACGTTAAAATCATCCTGATGAACAACGAGGCGCTGGGGCTGGTACACCAGCAGCAGAGCCTGTTCTACAAGCAGGGGGTGTTTGCGGCGACCTATCCGGGGATGATTAACTTTATGCAAATTGCCGCCGGTTTTGGCCTGCATACCTGCGATCTGAACGCAGAAGAGGACGCCCACGCAGCGCTGCAGGCGGCGATCTCTCGTCCGGGCCCGGCGCTGATCCACGTCCGTATCGACCCTGAACAAAAAGTGTATCCGATGGTGCCGCCGGGTGCGGCAAATACTGAGATGGTGGGGGAATAAGCCATGCAGAAACAACATGAAAACGTCATTCTGGAACTCACCGTCCGCAACCACCCTGGCGTCATGACCCACGTCTGCGGGCTGTTTGCCCGTCGCGCGTTTAACGTCGAAGGCATTCTCTGTCTGCCGATTCAGGGCAGCGAGCACAGCCGCATCTGGCTACTGGTCAATGACGATCAGCGTCTGGAGCAGATGATGGCCCAGATCGACAAGCTTGAAGACGTCACCAGAGTGGCGCGCAACCAGTCCGATCCCACCATGTTTAACAAAATTGCGGTGTTCTTCGAATAGATCGCTTAAGGTAAGCGTCTTTCGCTCTTGTAGGCCGGATAAGCGCAGCGCCATCCGGCGTTTTCAGACCGCAGGAACAGACATGACCACCATCGCTCTCATCGACGACCACCTTATCGTTCGCTCCGGCTTTGCCCAGCTTCTAAACCTCGAACCGGATTTTCAGGTGGTGGCAGAGTTCGGCTCGGGGCGCGAGGCGCTGGCAGGCCTGCCGGGGCGTGGCGTACAGGTCTGTATCTGTGACATCTCAATGCCGGATCTCTCCGGGCTGGAGCTGCTAAGTCAGTTACCGAAAGGGATGGCGATTATCATGCTCTCGGTTCATGACAGCCCGGCGCTGGTGGAGCAGGCGCTCAACGCGGGGGCGCGCGGATTTCTCTCTAAACGCTGTAGCCCGGACGAGCTGATTGCCGCCGTGCGCACCGTCTCGACGGGCGGCTGCTACCTGACGCCGGATATCGCCCTCAAGCTGGCGGCCGGACGTCAGGATCCGCTTACCCGGCGTGAGCGTCAGGTGGCAGAAAAACTCGCGCAGGGGATGGCGGTGAAAGAGATTGCCGCCGAACTAGGTTTGTCGCCCAAAACCGTGCACGTTCACCGCGCTAACCTGATGGAAAAACTCGGCGTCAGCAACGACGTCGAGCTGGCGCGCCGTATGTTCGATAGCTGGCAATGAACCCGTTGATTTCGCGGCTGATCGCCGTTGTTGCCAGCTTTTTTATCTTCTCTGCCGCCTGGTTCTGCCTGTGGAGCATCAGCCTGCATCTGGTGGAACGCCCGGAGCTGGCGGTGCTGCTGTTTCCCTTTGGCCTGCGTCTGGGGCTGATGTTGCAATGCCCGCGCGGCTACTGGCCGGTTTTGTTGGGCGCAGAGTGGTTGATGCTGATCTGGTTGTCGCAGGAAGTCGCCCTCGCGCATCTGCCCTTATTGATGACCGGAAGCCTGCTCACGCTCCTCCCGGTTGCGTTGATTTCCCGCTATCGTCACCAGCGCGACTGGCGCACGCTGCTGCGCCAGGGGGCGGCGCTGATTGCTGCCGCGCTGCTGCAATCCCTGCCGTGGGTAGGCGAAAAGGAGATGCTTAACGCCCTGCTGCTGACCCTGACCGGCGGCCTGACGCTGGCACCCACCTGTCTGGTTTTCTGGCACTATCTCACCAGCACTGTCTGGCAGCCGCTCGGGCCATCGCTGGTCTCCCAGCCGGTTAACTGGCGCGCCCGGCATCTCATCTGGTATCTGCTGCTGTTTGTGGTGAGCCTGTGGCTGCAGCTTGGCCTGCCTGCTGAGCTTTCCCGTTTTACCCCGTTTTGTCTGGCGCTGCCGATCATTGCTCTCGCCTGGCATTACGGCTGGCAGGGGGCGCTGATCGCCACACTGATGAACGCCATCGCGCTGATTGCCAGCCAGACCTGGCACGATCACCCGGTCGATTTACTGCTCTCTCTGCTGGCGCAGAGCCTGACCGGGCTGCTGCTCGGGGCAGGTATTCAGCGTCTGCGTGAGCTGAACCAGTCCCTGCAAACCGAACTGTCGCGCAATCGCCGCCTGGCAGAACGCCTGCTGGAGACCGAAGAGAGCGTGCGCCAGGAGGTGGCGCGCGAACTGCATGACGACATCGGCCAGACCATTACCGCCATTCGCACCCAGGCGGGCATTGTTCAGCGCCTGGCGGCGGATAACGCCGGAGTGAAGCAGGGCGGGGCGCATATCGAACAGCTCTCTCTTGGCGTGTACGATTCGGTGCGTCGCCTGCTGGGCAGGCTCCGTCCGCGCCAGCTGGACGATCTCTCTCTGGAACAGGCGGTGCGCTCCCTGATGCGCGAGATGGAGCTGGAAAGCCGCGGAATTGTCAGCCATCTCGACTGGCGCATTGATGAATCATTGCTGAGTGAAGGCCAGCGCGTCACGCTGTTCCGCGTCTGTCAGGAAGGGCTGAACAATATCGTCAAACACGCCAACGCCAGCGCGGTGACGCTGCAGGGCTGGCAGCAGGATGAAAGCCTCAGGCTGGTGATTGAGGACGACGGCTGCGGCCTGCCGCCGGGCTCGGGGCAGCAGGGGTTTGGCCTGGCGGGCATGCGCGAGCGCGTGAAGGCGCTGGGCGGCACGCTGAATATCTCCTGCACCCACGGGACGCGCGTCAGCGTCAGCCTGCCGCTAAGGAGCCATCATGTTTAAAACCCCCGCAAACGCCGCGCCGATAGGCAACAAAGCGGAGATCGACGCCCGCTACCGCTACTGGCGTCGTCATATCCTGATCACTATCTGGCTCGGCTACGCGTTGTTCTACTTTACCCGCAAAAGTTTCAACGCCGCCGCGCCAGAAATCCTTGCCAGCGGCGTGATGACGCGCACCGATATCGGCCTGCTGGCGACGTTGTTCTACATCACCTACGGCCTGTCGAAGTTCTTCTCCGGCATCGTCAGCGACCGCTCCAACGCCCGCTATTTTATGGGTTTTGGACTAATCGCCACCGGCGTGGTGAACATTCTGTTTGGCTTTTCCACCTCGCTCTGGGCGTTTGCCCTGCTGTGGGCGTTGAACGCCTTTTTCCAGGGCTGGGGCGCGCCGGTCTGCGCCCGCCTGCTCACGGCGTGGTATTCGCGCAACGAGCGCGGCGGCTGGTGGGCTATCTGGAACACCGCGCATAACGTCGGTGGAGCGCTGATCCCAATGGTGGTGGGCGCAGCGGCGCTGCACTACGGCTGGCGCGCGGGGATGATGATTGCCGGTGGTCTGGCGATCCTGGCCGGGTTGTTCCTCTGCTGGCGGCTGCGCGACAGGCCACAAACCGTGGGGCTGCCCGCGGTGGGCGACTGGCGGCACGATGAAATGGAAGTGGCGCAACAGCTTGAGGGGGCGGGGCTGACGCGCAAAGAGATCCTCACCAAATACGTGCTGTTAAACCCGTATATCTGGCTGCTGTCGCTTTGCTACGTGCTGGTCTACGTGGTGCGCGCGGCCATCAACGACTGGGGTAACCTGTACATGTCCGAGACGCTGGGGGTGGACCTGGTGACCGCCAACTCGGCGGTGACGATGTTCGAGCTGGGCGGGTTTATCGGCGCGCTGGTGGCGGGCTGGGGCTCGGATAAGCTCTTCAACGGCAACCGTGGCCCAATGAACCTCATCTTTGCGACAGGAATCTTACTCTCCGTCGGTTCGCTGTGGCTGATGCCGTTCGCCAGCTACGTGATGCAGGCGGCGTGCTTCTTTACCATCGGCTTCTTCGTGTTTGGCCCGCAGATGCTGATCGGCATGGCGGCGGCAGAATGCTCGCATAAAGAGGCGGCGGGTGCGGCGACGGGCTTCGTCGGGCTGTTCGCCTACCTGGGCGCGTCCCTCTCCGGCTGGCCGCTGGCGCGGGTGATCGACATCTGGCACTGGAGCGGTTTCTTTGCCGTGATCGCCATCGCGGCGGGGATATCGGCCCTGCTGCTGCTGCCGTTTTTGCATGCGCAGGCGCCGCGTGAAGCCAGTGTGATGTGATGCGCCTCACCTTTTCACCCCGAGTGGCGCAAAACTAAGAAATTTTCCCGGTTTTACCTGGACGCTGTCTCAGGCATCTCTCCTGGCTGATTTTTACAATGCCTGCCATTCGCAGGTAAAAATCAGCTCAGGAGCAAACCATGCTGGCCTTCCTTAATCAGGTGCGCAAGCCGACCCTGGATCTGCCGCTCGACGTGCGGCGCAAAATGTGGTTCAAACCGTTCATGCAGTCCTATCTGGTGGTCTTTATCGGCTACCTGACCATGTACCTGATCCGCAAAAACTTTAACATCGCGCAGAACGACATGATCTCCACCTACGGGCTGAGCATGACGCAGCTGGGGATGATTGGCCTGGGCTTCTCCATCACCTACGGCGTGGGCAAAACCGTTGTCTCGTACTATGCAGACGGCAAAAACACCAAGCAATTCCTGCCGTTTATGCTGATCCTCTCCGCCATCTGTATGCTCGGCTTCAGCGCCAGCATGGGCGCGGGCTCCGTCAGCCTGTTCCTGATGATCGCCTTCTACGCCCTGAGCGGTTTCTTCCAGAGTACCGGTGGGTCGTGCAGCTACTCCACCATCACCAAATGGACCCCGCGCCGTAAGCGTGGTTCATACCTTGGTATGTGGAACATCTCCCACAACCTCGGCGGGGCGGGTGCAGCAGGCGTGGCGCTGTTCGGCGCGAACTACCTGTTTGATGGTCACGTCATCGGCATGTTTATCTTCCCGTCGATTATCGCCCTGATTGTCGGCTTTATCGGTCTGCGTTTCGGCAGCGACTCTCCGGAATCTTATGGCCTCGGCAAAGCCGAAGAGCTGTTCGGCGAGGCGATCAGCGAAGAGGACAAAGAGACCGAAGAGAACGAGATGACAAAATGGCAGATCTTTGTTGAGTACGTGCTGAAAAACAAAGTGATCTGGCTGCTCTGCTTCTCCAACATTTTCCTGTACGTGGTGCGCATCGGTATTGACCAGTGGTCGACCGTGTATGCCTTCCAGGAGCTGAAGCTCTCTAAAGAAGTCGCGATTCAGGGCTTTACCCTGTTTGAAGTGGGTGCGCTGGTCGGTACGCTGCTGTGGGGCTGGCTCTCTGACCTCGCCAACGGTCGTCGTGCGCTGGTGGCCTGCGTCGCGCTGGCGCTGATTATCGCTACCCTGGGCGTCTACCAGCACGCCAGCAACCAGTACGTTTACCTGGCGTCTCTGTTTGCGCTCGGCTTCCTGGTGTTTGGTCCGCAGCTGTTGATCGGCGTAGCGGCGGTAGGTTTTGTACCGAAAAAAGCGATCGGCGCCGCCGATGGGATTAAAGGCACCTTCGCCTACCTGATCGGCGACAGCTTCGCCAAACTGGGTCTGGGGATGATTGCCGACGGCACGCCGATTTTCGGCCTCACCGGCTGGGCAGGCACCTTTGCGGCGCTGGATGCCGCCGCCATCGGCTGTATCGTCCTGATGGCGATGGTTGCGGTGCTCGAAGAACGTAAAATTCGCCGTGAAAATCGTGTGCAGAAATTAAAAGCAGCCTGAGTGTGCAGGTGACTTCTTTGCCCGGTGTGTGATGCCGGGCTTTTTTGTTTTATTCGTCCCGCCTTTACTCCGCTTTACACCCTTGCCGGGTCCATGCTTTTTGCTGCTGCCTTTCGCTCAATCTTACTGCCATTCATCACCTAAAGTCATAAGATAACTCATTTTTTTGTGTTGTACGGGGCTTTGTTGAATAAATCAGATTTCGGGTAAGTCTCCCCCGTAGCGGGTTGT
>NZ_JACASJ010000143.1:0-9403 GCF_013391025.1 Enterobacter sp. SECR19-1250
GCTGGGCAGGAAGTCACTGTCGTTCTCAAAATCGGTGGAGCTGCATGACAAAGTCGTCGGGCATTATCTGAACATAAAACACTATCATTAAGTTGGAGTCATTACCGGCCAGAGCAAGGAAAATAATTTAGAGGAAGAGCTTTACCTAATAGTTGCAAGTTGACTCTTTCGTATGTTCACTGCACTTAAAAAACCGTATAGCTTTTGCTATACAGAATCCATATGATATGCTTGTAAAGCAATCGCTATACAAGGAGCGCACTCATGAAATCAGATGTTCAGCTCAACCTTAGAGCTAAAGAATCTCAAAGAGCACTTATTGATGCTGCAGCAGAGATTCTCCATAAATCACGCACGGACTTCATCCTGGAAATGGCATGTCAGGCTGCGGAGAATGTGATCCTCGATCGTCGCGTATTTAATTTTAACGATGAGCAGTATGCAGAGTTTATCGATATGCTCGATGCACCGGTTTCGGATGAGGCGGCTATTGATAAACTTCTGGCAAGGAAACCTCAGTGGGACGTGTAACAGCACCAGAACCATTATCCAGCTCCCATCAACTAGCAGAGTTCGTCAGTGGTGAGGCAGTACTTGATGACTGGCTTAAACAGAGGGGATTAAAAAACCAAGCTCTTGGTGCAGCACGAACGTTCGTCGTTTGTAAAAGAGACACTAAACAGGTTGTCGGTTTTTACTCTCTGGCCACCGGCAGCGTTAACCACGTGGAAGCAATGGGAAGCCTCAGGCGCAATATGCCAGATCCAATTCCCGTAATCATACTTGCTCGCCTGGCAGTTGATGTTTCATACCGTGGCCAAGGGCTCGGGGCCGATTTACTGCATGATGCAGTTCTGCGCTGTTACCGTGTAGCTGAGAATATTGGAGTCCGTGCGATTATGGTTCATGCACTGACTGAAGAAGCCAAAAACTTTTATCTTCACCATGGCTTTAAGGCATCACAAACTCAGGAACGGACATTGTTTTTAAAGTTACCACAGTGAGGTTTGAGGAAGGAAGGGGCTTGTTCGATATTTAAGATATTGATTTATAATGATTTTACTATTGAATTTAACATAATCTTTGTTATGCGCACCTGTATTGTCAGCACAAAGCGTTATTGTCGTCTCAGGGGCTGCGGATGTTTTCCTGGACTGTTATGTTGTGATCCCAAGATGCTGCCGGTACTTCACAGGACTCATTGCACCTAATGATAGCTTGATACGTTTCTCGTTATACCAGCGTATGTACCTGTCCAGGAAGCAGATAAATTTTTCCAGCGTGATACCCGCCCAGTCTCTGCCATAGAACATTTCGTTTTTGATACGCCCGAAGAAGCCTTCACACGCAGCATTATCCGACGAGCATCCTTTGCGCGACATGGACCTTATAAGTCCGGAGGTGTTGATACGCTCGAGCCAGCCCGGCCACCGGTAATGGCCACCACGATCGCTGTGTATCACTGGTTTATCATGTTCGTTGAGCGTATCGAGTGCGTCATCGAGCATCGTATTCACCAGCGTCGCGTCCGGGCGTGTTCCTATCGACCAGCTTACAACCAGGCCATCAAAGCAGTCGATAACCGGCGACAGATAGACTTTTCCAGCCGGAAGCTGGAACTCCGTAATATCGGTCAGCCACTTCTCATTTGGCCTGCAGGAACTAAAATCCCGGGCGAGTAAATTTTCCGGTGCCGGGCCGATTTCGCCACAGTAAGAGTTGTATCGTCGTCGCCTGGTGCGCTTAACAACGAGCTGCTCTTCTGCCATCAGTCTGCGGACAACCTTTTCAGAAATAACCCTGTTGTTACCGCGAAGCATCGCGTGAAGGCGCCGATAGCCGTAACAGCGGTAATTCTCCTCAAAGATATCGGCCATGATCACGCGTATTTCCGCATACTTATCGTACAGACGTTTTGGTAAAAATAACAGCTGCGGGCAAGTTGCAGAACGCTTAGCAACTCAGCAACGGGGTACTTTTTCTTAAGGGCATCAACTATCAGGGTTTTCTCCCTGTTTTTCAGTTTCAGAAAGCTGACGCCCAGATCTTTTTTTATCAGTTCATTCGCCTTTGTCAGTATGTCACGTTCGAGCTGCAGCTGATGAATCTGCTTCCTGAGACGCTGGATTTCACCGAGTAAAGCATCCTGATTTTTATCCTGAGGGGCTGACTTTCGTTTGCGCATGGATTGATAAGCCTCGTCACTGATAAGGTCTTTCTTCCATTTGTACAGGACCGGGACGCTGACGCCTATGCTTTGTGCAACTTTACGCGCGGTTCCACGTCGGTTACAGAGCTCCCGGACGGCCTGAGACCTCTCTTCCGGGCTGAAGCATTTGTTTCGTGGGGACTGAACCAGGCTTCGATGGCGGGCAGGAACTGCCACAGCAGCATGAGTGCGGCGATGCAGCCAGTGATGACGAGCCAGCGCCGGATGAATCGATCCGGCGCCGGGCGGCTGTAGGGGTCGGGTAGGTCACGTCATTCTCCATGTTGAAATCAGCGCCAAAGGCCGCCAGTGCGCCAGCGTGGCGGACGTGGTGATACGGTCACTTCGGGGTCGAAACGGGCCGATGGAAACGGCGGCATCGCGGGCGGCGGAGCAAGTTCCAGCAAGCGCTCAATGCGTTCAGCCGTCGCTGGATGCGTGCGCAACCAGGAGGGTTCCGGATTGCCCCATCCGGGCAGCAGCCAGGCGCGCCAGGAGCGGCTCACCCGCTCGATCTTGGCGAGCGCTGAGGCCAGCCCGTGCGGGTCGCCGGTCAATTCGGCAGCGAGCCGGTCGGCGTCGAATTCGCGCACCCTGGACAAGCCCAACTGAGCCAGCAAGGCCAGCTGTGGCGCGACCGCAAGTAGAAGCAACGCGGGCCAATTGACTTCCGTGACTCCAAGCAATAGCGTTGGCAAGCTGAGCACGATCGCAAGCTGCCCCAACAAGGCCAGAAGATGGGTGAGCCGGCTGATGGAATCGGCCAAGCCCATGACACGCAAATCCTCGTTCGCAATATGCGCGATTTCGTGGCCGAGCACGCCGGTCAACTCGCGGGGCGTGAGGCTACGCAGCAGGCCGTCGGTCAGCGCGATGGCCGCGTGATGCTTCGAACCGGTGGCGAAGGCGTTGACGACCCCGCTGGGCACGTAGTGCGGTACCGGCACGGTAGGCAGCCCGGCCCGCGCCGCCAGTTCGCGCAACACAGCCCAAAGATCGGGCGCTTCATCCGGGTGCAGGGGGCGTGCGCCATACAGCCGCAAGGTCAGCCCGGAGGCGGCCGCCGGTTCAAGCAGCAGGGTGAACCCCGCAGCCGCAAGCGCCAGCCAAAGCCCGCCGTCACCCAACAGCAGGCTGCCAGCGACGGCGGCAATTCCGAGCAGGGTCAGCACCAACAGCACGGTTTGCAGGCGATTGTGCCAGCGATGCCGCGCGCCGACATTCTGCGCGTGGCGCAGATCACGACTGATCATCTGAGCTTTCCCCGGCTGTCCGGTCATCGCGCTCGCGCAGCAGCCAGTAAGTCGCCCCGAGGGCCAGTGTCGCGCCTGCAAGCGCCGCGACCTTGGCGGGGCCGGTCTCCGGGTCGAGGATCACGAATTTACGCGCCAGGGCGATCAGCCCGATCAGGATCACCGTCTTGACCTAGATGATGCTGTCGCGCCGCAAGGCCACCCTCACGATGGAATGCTTGAACTCCATGGCAATGAGCAGCGTCATGATCATGCCGAACACGGTCTGGAAGACCTTGTGATCGAGCGGATTGAATGCATCAATGATCAGCAGGCTGAAGACGATCGAGATCAGCTGCAGCAGCGAGACCACGATGATAACGGCAATGATTGCGGACAGCGCGAGCGCGATCACCTGTTCAAAGCGCTCGTAGAACGTCATCACTGCCCATTGGGCGCGAAATGTTTTGATCGGGTCTGCTTGCTTTTCCTTCATCGCCACTCCTCTCAATTCTGAAATACTTGTGCGCCCACAACTTGGTTGCACCCTCGTCTTTTTTGCCTGGTAGAGCGCGCTGTCCGCCTGCAGCATCACCTGCTCGACAGAGTGCAAACGGGGGGCAAGGAGAGCCACCCCCATGCTGGCGCTATAGCTGATCGACACCTCTCCACACACCACCGCTGTCGCCGCAGTGTCCTGACGAAATCGCTCCGCCCATACTTGGGCGCCTTCTATCGATACCGCTTCCAACAACACAGCGAATTCCTCCCCCCAATCCGGGCAGCCATGTCGGTTGCGCGAACATGTTCCCTCAACCGTGAAGCAAAGGGGTCGGTGATCACCATACGCAGCAACTGCTGCTCTATTTCCTTGCGAGAAGAGATGTCGAACAGAGTACCGACTATCAGTTGCCTGCCCGCGTCACCCAGCCATGGGCCTTGTTCCTCGAAAGTCGAGTTGCCAGAGGATCAGGTGAACAGATGGGCCGCGCCGTCACGCGAACGGATGGCCAGCGAGCGGGAGGGCAGTGCCGCCGCTGATGAGCAGTCCCCACGGCGTGGCCGACTGCTCATCACGCTTGTAGACGCCCGCGTGACCTGCGGCCACGACCGCCACCGCGATCGAGGCCAGGGAGGCTGCCCATGCCAGTGCCAGGCCGATGGGGTCGGACACGGCAGCCTCGCCCGCCATCAAGATGCGTCGCTCGCCTTCGCGGCATCCGGCTGCTCCGGCTCGGCCGGGGTCTGCGGTGGCTCTTTGCGTTCGAACACCACGCGTTCGGCCTTGTCGTCCCAGCGTGCGCTGGCGTGATCGCCCTTGCCGATACCGCCGCCGAGCATCTCGCGCGCCAGCGCAGTTTCCAGCTCGCTGCGGATCAGGCGCTTGAGTTCACGCGCACCGAACTCGGGCTTGTAGCCTTCTTCCGCGAAATGGTCGATCAGCGTCTGATCGAAAGTGAGCGTCACGCCCTGGCTGGCGGCGCTGCGCGCCACGCGATCGAGCTGCAGGCCGACGATGTGGCGGATCTCCTCCTTGCCCAGCGCATGGAAGACGATGATCTCGTCGATGCGGTTGAGGAACTCGGGCCGGAAATGGCCGCGCAGCACGTCCATGACTCCGGCCTTGGTCTTTTCGTACTCCTCGCCGGCCGCCCCGCGCGCCTTCAGCCGTCGCTGGATGATGTCCGAACCCAGGTTGGACGTGGCGATGATGATGGTGTTGGTGAAATCCACCACCCGGCCCTTGCCGTCGGTGAGGCGACCGTCGTCGAACACTTGCAGCAGGATGTTGTATACGTCAGGGTGTGCCTTCTCGATCTCGTCGAGCAGCAGCACGCTGTAGGGCTTGCGCCGCACCTTCTCGGTGAGCTGACCGCCTTCGTCGTAACCGACATAGCCCGGAGGCGCGCCCACCAGCCGCGCCACGGTATGGCGTTCGCCATATTCCGACATGTCGATGCGCAACAGGGCGTGCTCATCGCCGTAGATCGATTCGGCCAATGCCTTGGCGAGCTCGGTCTTGCCCACCCCGGTCGGGCCCAGAAACAGGAAGGTAGCCACCGGTTTGCTGCCTTCGCGCAGGCCGGCGCGGGACAGCCGCACGGCATCGGCCACGGCACGGACCGCCTCGTCTTGTCCCACCAGGCGCTCGTGCAGCCGTTGTTCCAAGTGCAGCAGCTTTTCGCGCTCTTCCACCGTCAACTCGTTGACCGGGATGCCGGTCAGGCGCGAGACGATCTGCGCCACGTGTTCCGCCTTGACCTCGGCACTGCCGGAGGCCCGCTCCCGCTCCCAGTTCTCGACGAGCTTCTTGAGCTCGGCCTCCTTGGCTTCGATGCGCTTGCCGAGCTCGGCGGCCTGGTCGTACTGCTTGCGCGCGGCCACGTAATCCTGTTCACGCCGCAGCTGGTGCAGTTCGGACTCCAGCTCCTGCACGGCCACCGGCCGGGCCGTGGCCGACAGCTTGACGCGCGCGGCCGCCTGGTCGAGCAGGTCGATCGCCTTGTCCGGCAGGAAGCGCGCCGTGATATAGCGGTCGGACAACTCGGCCGCCGCGATGATCGCGTCCTCGGAGATGCTGACCTTGTGGTGCGCCTCGAAGGTGTCGCGCAGGCCGCGCAGAATCATGATAGCCTGGGCCACCGTCGGCTCGGGCACCGTCACCGGCTGGAAGCGCCGCTCCAGTGCGGCATCCTTCTCGATGTATTTCTGGTACTCGTTCAGCGTCGTGGCGCCGATCAGGTTGAGTTCACCGCGCGCCATCATCGGTTTGAACACGTTGGCCACGTCCAGCCCGCCTTCGCCACCGCCCTGGCCGGCACCGACGATGGTGTGCACCTCGTCGATGAACAAAATCAGCTCGCCCTGGTGCTCGGTCACCTCCTTCAGCACCTTCTGCACGCGCTCCTCGAACTCGCCGCGATATTTGGCGCCGGCCACCATGGCGTTGATGTTGAGTTCCACCAGGCGCTTGTCGCGCAAGGTCTCGGGCACTTCACCCGCCACCATGCGCTGCGCCAGCCCTTCGACGATGGCGGTCTTGCCCACACCCGGCTCGCCGATCAGCACCGGGTTGTTCTTCTTGCGCCGGGCCAGCACCTCGATGGTGGTTTCGATCTCCTGCGCGCGGCCGATCACCGGGTCGAGCTTGCCGTCGCGCGCCATCTTGGTCAGGTCGCGCGAGTACTTGTCGAGTTCTGGCGTGTTGGTCGGCGTCTCAGCGCGGCCATCCTCGGCGCCCTTGCCGACCACCTTGCTGACCTGTTGGCGCAGCGCCTGCGGCGTCAGGCCGTAGCGGCGCAGCAGGTTGGCGGCCAGCCCTTCGCCTTCCTCAGCCAGACCGATCAGGAAATGCTCTGGACCGACATAAGAATGGCCGAGTTCATTGGAGGCCACGAAGGCGCGGCTGAGCGCATCCTTCACGCGCGGCGACACGCCGATCTCGCCCTCGAAGGGCTTGTCCCCGCGCTTGGCCTCAGACTCGATCTGCCGCTTGAGGTCATCGACCTTGATCTTGAACTGACCCAGGATGGTCTTGACCACGTCGCTGTCGGCCAGCGCCAGCAGCAGATGTTCGGTATCCACCTCGGAGCGGCCAAATTCGGCAGCGTGTTTGGCGGCCTCCTGCAGCAAGGCTTCCGACTGTTCGCTGATGCGGCTGGCCAGCCCACTGCCGCGACGGCGCGGCGCACCCGAACCTGCGGCGGCGGGCTCGCCAAACGAGGCATCGACCACGTCATCGGTATCGGCGGCAACTGGCGTCGCGTCGTCGCCGATGCGGAAGAAGTCACTGCCGAGGAAGTCCTCGAACAGGCCGCTGCGCGAGCCGAACAAGGCTTCCAGCGGCGAAACGGTGCGCTTTTGCTGGCGCACTAATTGCCGGTAATGGTCGTCGCACAACAGCATGGTGCTGTGACGACCGTTGAGATTGGCTTCCACCCGCACGGTGGCGGGTTGGCCGCAGACCTGGCATTGTTTTCTGGCCATGCTGATGCTCCTGAGAAGGTTGACAAGGTTGAGGCGACGAGGCATCGCGAACCGCGACTCCTCGTCTCGTGCCGGGTTTTTCTTGTGACGAACGAGCCGGCGACGTCAGCCGTTGATCGGGATCGAGCGTCCCTGCTTCGGCGCGCTGACCTCGCGCTTGTCGATCGTGACCGTGAGCACCCCGTTCTTGAACGATGCCTTGATCGAATCCTGGTTGGCGTCGTCAGGCAGGTTCAAGGCACGCTGAAAGCTGCCGTAGGAGCGCTCCACACGGTGGAAGCCACCTTCCTTCTTCTCCTGTTCCTGGCGCTTCTCGCCACGCACCATCAGCACGTCGTTGTCGAGAGTGATCTGGATGTCCTTCTCCTCGACACCGGGCACTTCCAGGGCAATCTTGTACTGCTTGTCGGTTTCCTGGATGTCCAGGGCCGGCTTCAGCATGCCCGACCAATCGGATGGCCACTGCGGCATGTTCAACGCCGGAAAACCGAAGCCCCGGAATGCGTCATCGAACAGCCGGTCGATTTCCCGATGCAGTTGCAGGATCGGGCTGACTGGCCCGCTCGCCGCTGGCAGGTCATTGCGCTGCACCGGCAGGGAAGAGACGGTCTGCTGCTCTTGCTGCTCGTTCTTGAACCAGTTCCAGGGAGCCAACTTCTTGAAATCGATGTCCATGTCATACCTCCAGAAAAATTGGAAAACGAGTTACTCAAGCCCTTTGCCTGCTGTGACGGGCAGTGCGCCCAGGCGACACGGGCTGCTCGGATGACTTCTGCTGTTCACGCTTGCGCATCACCTCCTTCTTTGCTGCGGCTCGGGTCTGATCATTGATCCACTGATCGATTTCACTTTGAGGAAACCGCCACGTCCCGCCCACCTTGAAAGCCGGAATTTCCCCGTGCGCGGCGAGCCGATAAAGCGTCCGCTTGCCGACTTTCAAGTACGCAGCCAATTCATCGAGCGTGAAAATCACCTGTAGGTGCGCTTTCATCCCTGTAGGTGCGCTTTCATCTCACCCTCTCCAATCGCGTCGCTTTGCGGTTCCGGCCAAGGAAATCCTTGTAATACTTTGTAAGATATTACGCTTACCATGACAGCCTTCAAGAGTCAATGTACAGCGTTCTCCCGCCCCATTGATGCAGGTCAACTGCTCAGGCAAGGCGCAGCGGGGCGGTCTGATCAGGCAATGGACAGCGCCTGGCTCGTCAGCCTGCGTGTACCACAGGCGCCTCGATCAAACACCGATCCTCACGTTGTAGCCGAGTGCCCGCAGCCCCTTGCTCGTCTGCATGTTCCTTGACGGAAACTCGTCTGGGCGCGCCCAGACGACGATTTCCCCGAGGCTGCTCAGGCTAACGTGCGGAATTGCCCAGTCGTCGCTGCGGATCGCGTTCCAGAGTCGGGCCGAAACACTTCCGTTGCCCCAGACAACGTAGTTCAACAGTATCCGTCCGGCCAACACACCTTCCCGACACCGCCGCCGAAGGCCATGGCCCATCAAGCGGATTTTCCATGCGCCCTCAGCGCCGTACCTACAGCAAATCTTTCAAGGCTCAGGTCATTCAGGAGTGTTCTGAACCCGGTGCCTCCATCGCAAACATCGCCTTGGGCTACAGCCTCAATGCCAACCTCGATCACAAATGGATTCGGCTGCCTACCCAGAAAACCACGGCTATCCAGCCAGCGTTCATCCCGTTGCCTTCTCAAATGCTCGGCGTGGGTTCGCATACTCAAGCGCGCTGCTGCGATCATGAGTTTGATCCAGTCGGCCCGTAATAATGGGCACGATCCGTATGCCTATCTCAAGGATGTGCTGACACGGTTGCCGTCCCTGTAACAGCCTGAAGTTGACCTGGGTAATCAAATACCGGTGTAGTGATTAGGAAACAGGGCTCGGATAACATCATGGCGCAGGTCACCCTGATCTTGACCCTCCATCTCCGAACAGCTTTTGTATCTTAAGTTAACGATGTCC
>NZ_JACASJ010000144.1:0-9383 GCF_013391025.1 Enterobacter sp. SECR19-1250
TTTTAATCAGCGAGTCAGCTTGGGAAGAAATGACCTGCTTATTCGCACCTTCCCTTGCTAACCGGCAAAATTAGCAAGCTACGTTGAATTGTGAGAGGAGGCGTTTTGGGGCTGATGGCTTGGGTCTGAAGGGAAACAAGTAAAACCACGCTGAATCATTTTTTTTAATTCCCAGGTTCATTATCTGAATGAAAATGAAAGGGTGGCAAGAAATGTCAACTACTTGCGAAAGTCATTATTCGAGATGATATAGCCCCTAGAGCCTTCCTGATTGAACAGATTTTCGACACCTTCAGTGAATCGGTAAATTTCATTATGCAGCAGTCAGGTCTTCATCCTCACTATAGTTGCTCGTATGATAGCGTAACAGCAGTGCAACATTCTTCTGAGGAGGATGACCAAACAGGCATTCGTACATCTTAAAAATTCAGTGATGGTAAAACACACCTATCCGATGATTTTCATTCTTTTAATCAATAACTTATTTTTTTATGCGATTTAGTTTTAACCTTCTCAATTTAGAAGTATTATTTTGAGATTATTCCACTTGCTTTACTCTCTCTCGCCATTTTTGGTGCCTATGAGAAGTCATTTTTAAGGTTTATGCTCATGGAGTTATGGATATTTTTAGCGGCGATTTATGTTGTTTATTTTTTGTTTTTCAAAAAGAAAAAGCATAAATCTACCCAGTCTCCTGTTTCCAAAACTGTCAACGCGCCACCTAATGAATGGATTGCTGACATCGAGAAAAAGGAGGCGGTCATGCGAAAAGATGAAAGTGAAGATGACAACCTGGCAACCTTTACACTGAGCAGTGGCCGGGGTGTAGAATTCCGAGTAACCACCAATCATCATCAGAAAACATCAAAATCAGATGGTGTATTAGCTCGATGGGTCCTTCCGGGTGAAATGATAACTGTAGCTGGTGTGACAATCACTGGTGGTCACATTTACGTGGGGCAACGTATGAAGCCCTCCGGTCAGGAATCAGGCGGCTATTATGACGATGGAAGTGAGGCATCATTAATTGATGACACATGTAAGATAAAACCTACTTCTTATCTTTACGAGGACAGTTCATTAGGATACTGGCCCAGTTTTTCCTCTCTTTCCCCAGAAGCACGCGGTGCGTATGTCAGTTGGCTCGCCAGCGATAGGTCTGATCCATCGTGTCCTATCGGCTATGTTTTTATCTACCTCTACGGACTGGAAAGAAAAGCGCTCGTAGATTCCACTGACCCAAAACTCCCTGATGCTGAGTTCCGTAATCTGTTCAATGAAGTCGCTCGGTTAAGATCGGTATTCATTGAGAACCGCTCATTCCGTGGATATTCGGCCCAATTACTCGAAGCCATGTCTATTCTGCGCCCGAACATGGGCTTAGCCACTGAGCTCGATAGCAATTCAGGTTTCAGCAACAGCATGCAATTTAAGCTGGCTCTGGCAAAAACTGTACATGAAGGAGTTCCTGTATCAGCTGAACTGGCGTTGAATTGGGTAATAAACCACACCGAGTATTCGCTGCGTACCCCGGCTCGCCGCTGTGCTAAAGAGTTTGCTGCGCTTTTCAAACGGCGTTACACCCTCAAATATGGTGAAGGGATGGTCGTTAAGGCGAATAAAACGCGCCTAAGGTTAGATTACACACCAGCAAGTCCTAGTTTGCGAGGTGTTCGACTTCCTGTTCCCGACCTGCCTGATCCAAGTGCGTTGAAGAGCCCTGTCCAGAAAATTATGGCTCTTGCCGACATATGTACGGATGAACTTGATGCTTATAGTCGCTACCTTGGTAGGAAAGGTACGTCAGTCAATGATACGGCTGCAATTATGTTGCTCCCTTCAGAGATCGTTAATGAAAGCGCAGAAAAAATATTAAGCTCATTCAAACGCTGGGCTGATGAGGCGATCCTCGTCAAGGAGGGGTTAGTCTCAGTTGCTGACTTTTGGGCACATATGAATGCCAGTTGCCCCAATAAGATCAATAAAAAAGAGGCCGATTTGATGCAGGCCTTTGCTCTGAAGATGGGTTACGGTCTGGCACCTGACCCGTATTATCACCATGTGAAGGCGGATGTTGATGGGACACTTGTTCTATTCCCTGCCGCCGAAGGTGGACGCTTCTCACCTTCTCCTGAATTTATCTCAGCAGTAATGACGCTCAGATTAGGGGCGATGGTCGCCTTGATTGACGATTTTCTTGATCAAGCTGAACAGAAAGTGCTTGAGAATGCCATCAACAACAATACTGGCTTCACCGATGATGAAAAATGCTCTCTACATGCGTATTTAACGTGGCAACTTCATACCCCAGCCAATATGACAGGAATGAAAAGCAGGATTGAGTTGATGGGGGCCGCGGAAAAAGCTGCTGTGGGCAAAGTTATCGTTAGTGTTGCCTGTTCGGATGGGACAATAGCGCCTGCCGAAATCAAACAGCTTGAGAAGATTTATTCAAGTTTGGGGCTGGATCCCTCATCTGTCTCGAGCAATATCCATCAGCATTCCGCAACTGAACATGATCTCGTCTCGTCTGTACCAACTGATCAGCCAGCAGTAGGGTTCACACTGGATGCTAATGTACTTGCCCGCCACGAATCTGCCACGGATGATGTTCGTAAATTGCTGAACACAATTTTCACCGAAGAAGAACCGGAAGAGCCAGAAAGCGCTCCAGCCTCATTAACGGAGGCGGGGGGGCTAGACTCCGCACATAGCCAGCTTTATCACAGTTTGCTGGAGAAAGAACAGTGGTCCCGGAAAGAGGCGACAGAATTGTGCGGAAATTTGAATTTGATGCTCGGCGGTGCGCTTGAGGTGATTAATGACTGGTCCTATGCGGTGGTTGATGCTCCGGTACTGGACGATGCCGATGATGATATCTGGGTTGACCTGGAAATTGCCAAAGAATTAGAGGGATAGTGAATGTCTGTAACACGTATAAGAGTGAAAGAACGTGACGCTATTATTCAGTCACTTAAGTCAGGTGTAACGCCAAGGATAGGCATTCAGCATATCCAGGTTGGCCGCGTGAATGAGATCACCGCTCTCCATCAAGATATTGAGAGGATTGCTGACGGTGGTTCAAGCTTCAGACTTATCATCGGTGAATATGGTTCTGGTAAAACGTTCTTTCTGAGTGTTGTGCGCTCTATTGCGCTAGAGAAGAAGCTGGTGTCAATCAGTGCAGACCTTTCTCCTGACAGACGCATTCACTCATCGGGAGGTCAGGCTCGTAATCTCTATTCTGAGCTTATGAAAAACATGTCCACCAGAAACAAGCCGGATGGTAATGCGTTACTTAGCGTTGTTGAAAGATTCGTTACGGAGGCAAGGAAGGAAGCTGACACGAACGGCTCCGAGGTTTCATCAGTTATTCATAAACGCCTGGCAGCACTATCAGATATGGTCGGCGGATATGACTTTGCGAAGGTCATTGATGCATTCTGGCGCGGGCATGAGCAGGATAACGAAACACTAAAATCCAATGCTATTCGCTGGTTGCGGGGAGAGTACACCACTAAAACTGATGCCCGTAACGATCTCGACGTTCGGACTATTATCTCAGACGCTTCATTCTATGACTCTTTGAAGCTGATGAGCCTTTTTGTCCGCCAGGCAGGCTATGCCGGTCTTTTGGTCAGCCTCGACGAAATGGTGAACCTCTTTAAACTGAATAATACGCAAGCAAGAACAGCGAACTACGAACAGATTTTGCGGATCCTGAATGACTGCCTGCAAGGCTCAGCCGAGAATATTGGTTTTATCCTCGGGGGGACGCCAGAGTTCCTTTTCGATCCTCGCAAAGGTCTTTACAGCTATGAGGCGCTCCAATCACGTCTGGCGGAAAATCGGTTCGCGCAAAAAGCAGGAGTGATTGACTACTCGTCTCCCACTTTGCATCTTGCCAGCCTCACCCCTGAGGAACTGTATATTTTACTGAGAAATCTTCGTCATGTTTATGCAGGCGGAGATCCAGAGAATTATCTGGTTCCAGATGAGGCACTGACTGGATTTCTGCATCACTGTAGTAAAACCATTGGAGACGCTTACTTCCGTACCCCCCGTAATACCATAAAAGGTTTCCTAGACATGCTGGCCGTGCTGGAACAAAACAGAACGATGAACTGGCAAACACTAATCGAGGGTGTGGCGATTGAAGAGGACAGGCCCAGCGAAATGGATGACGCCATTATAGAGGAAAGCGATGACGACGACGGACTGGCGAACTTCAAATTATGAGCAGTGCCTATGATAGTCTCGATCCCCGCGTCCGTAAGTGGGTTTACAAGCAGGGGTGGTCTACATTAAGGCCCTTGCAGGAGAGTTCTATCCCGGCAATTTTAGCCCGTGATCGAGACGTGCTAATCAGTGCAGGCACAGCAGCGGGTAAAACAGAGGCTTTCTTTCTTCCTGCCTGTTCGGCAGTTGCAGATCTCACTAATGGATTTGGCATCGTCTATATCAGTCCGTTGAAGGCATTGATTAACGATCAGTACCGTCGTCTTGAGAGCCTTGGAGATGCATTGGAAATGCCAGTGACTCCTTGGCACGGGGATGTACCACATAGCAAAAAGAAGAAGGCTCGGACAAACCCTGCTGGCATTTTACTGATTACACCTGAGTCACTTGAGTCTTTGCTCATAAATTCAATGGGCTGGCTCAAACAGGCGTTTTCGTCAGTCGCATACATCGTTATTGATGAGTTTCATGCTTTCATTGGCTCAGAGCGTGGTGTACAGCTGCTTTCTCTGCTCAATAGAATTGACCATGTGTTAGGACGCCTGGTAAATCCAATTCCCCGCGTTGCGTTGAGTGCCACGCTGGGGGAACTGGAGAAAGTACCCGAACTTTTGCGCCCGGACAAACGACTACCCTGCGTAACTGTTACAGATAGTAAGAGCGAGGCCACTCTTCAGGTACAGGTCAAAGGTTATCTGGAGCGAGTGCTCCAAAAAGAAGAAGAACTTCAGAGTTCAGCTGAACATGACGTTTGCGCTGACATTTTTAGACTTTGCCGTGGCGATTCTCATTTGGTCTTTGCAAACAGTCGAAAGCGGACTGAAAGCATTGCTGTCACGCTGAGCGACATGTGTGAGGAACATATTGTTCCCAATGAATTCTTTCCCCACCATGGTTCCCTTGCCAAGGAATTGCGGGAAGCGCTTGAAACTCGTCTTCAGAAAGGAAATTTGCCCACAACAGCTGTTTGTACAATGACGCTTGAGTTGGGAATTGATATCGGTAAGGTTAAGTCGGTTATCCAAGTTACGCCTCCGCATACTGTTTCCAGTCTGCGTCAGCGTATGGGACGTTCTGGGCGACGCGACTCCCCATCAGTTCTAAGAATGCTAATTACAGAAAATGAGCTCACTGTGACTAGCAGTATCGTTGACCACCTCCGGCTGCATTTGGTCCAGTCGATGGCAATGATCAGATTGATGATCTCTAAACAATGGTTTGAGCCTGCCGATTCCCAGCAGATGCATTACTCCACGCTGCTACACCAGATTCTTGCAATTACCGCGCAATGGGGCGGAGTTCGTGCCGATCAACTCTGGTCACAGCTATGTCAAACAGGCCCGTTCCGTAATGTGGATATAGGCGATTTCAAAAGCCTGCTTAAACATATGGGGGCATGTGGCCTGCTCACTCAACTCGCTAGTGGAGAAATGGTTGTTGGGGCAGAGGGGGAGAAACTGACTAACCATTACACGTTTTATGCCGTGTTCAACACACCAGAAGAGTTCCGCATTGTCACCGGAAACAGAACCCTTGGAACAGTGCCTGTGGACTCCCCGCTGCTACCAGATCAACACATCATCTTCGGTGGGCGGCGCTGGAGAGTGACAGAGATCGAGACAGAGAAAAAAGTTATCTATGTAGAGGCGACCAAAGGCGGTCAGCCACCACAATTTAGTGGGGGGGGAATGTCTGTTCATGATGCCGTTCGTCAGGAAATGCTCGCTATCTATAGGGAAGGTGATTACCGCATAGCAATAGGTAGCAAGAGAGTAGATTATGCCGATTCTGCCGCCAGAAGCCTATTTGCGGAAGGCAGTCGTAACTTCCAGAGTTATAACCTGCAAAATGAGTATTTTCTTACGAGCGGCCAATACTGTTACATCCTCCCATGGATGGGAGATAAGGTTGTCAATACGATTACAGCCTTGCTCATACGTTGTGGCTTTAAAGCTAATTCATTGGCTGGAGTTATAGAAATTGACGGCTCAAGTATCACTTCTGTTCAACAGGCCCTTAAAGGCCTGCTGCTGTCAGGCTTGCCCTCAGCGTTTGATCTTGCTGTAAATGTTCCAGAAAAGTACTTAGATAAATATGATGAATATTTACCAGAGTTTCTGCTTGCGAAAGGATTTGGGGAAAAAGCGTATGACATTGAAGGCGCGTGTACCTGGCTGAAAGAACATCTTCAGTAAACTGGTTACATAAAAAGGGGGAGATATTCCCCTTAAGCTTGAGGCCGATTGATGATATCAATTTTTGCTCTTGGCTCGGATCTGCCAGAAATCTAGGTCATAAGGTCTGCTTTGAGCGAGGAGCGGACGTTAAGTTACATTTACCCGCAAACTGTGAATCGAACGTTATCTCTTATTATTAATGAAATATGATCGCTTAATAGATTACATTTAGATATGATTTAACCCAATTAAAGGCTCGTTTCTTTAGCGTAAACTGACGAATAGATAACCAACCAGAATTATAAAGGAACTATTGAATGATTAGGAATTATAGAGCGCTTAAGCTTGAACTATGGGAGAAGTTTAATCACCAATGTGCTTACTGTGGCACTAGACTTTATGAACCATTGATGGCGGATGTTGAGCACTTTTTACCAAAATCAAAGTATCCTGACTTCCAGGAGGATACAGATAATCTGCTCATCGCTTGTAGAGCATGTAACACGATTAAACGAGATCAGTTTCCTCTAGATGAGAATGGTAAACCATTACTCCTAAATCCTGTGATTGAAAGTTTTTCAGAACATATAAAACAAAATAAAAATGGATATTTAGAAGGTTTAACTGAGCGAGGGCAGGCGACTATAGATGTATTGCAGTTGAATAGGCCTTCATTAATCGAACAGCGTATTCTAGATGTTATTGACATGCAGTTTTCTGATGATCGAAATCTATCTGAACACGATGTCTATATAACATTCAGAAATAGTATGCTGAACGCCATAAAGCTTAATGATGCTCAGTTACAAATTGATAGTGTTTTACAAGTACAAATGACTTATATGCTGTATGCCAATATAATAACTTCTTTGGAAACATATTTATGTGACCGTTTTATTTCCTTAATCTACGGTAGTCAAGCGAACTTAAGAAGTTTTGTTGAAAATTTTAAAGATTACAATCAAGAAAACTTCTCACTTTCGGAGTTATTTATAAAGCATGAAGAAATAGAATCTAAAGCGATGGAGTCTATGAAGAGTGTGCTTTATCATAATCTACCAAAAGTAAGTGGCATGTATCGCGATACTTTTGGCATTACATTCCCTATATTCGCAGACGTTTATAAAAGCGTGTTAATCAGGCATGACTTAGTTCATCGAGCAGGTAAAACAAAAGATGGAAATTTTCATGAATTAAATTCAGAGTCAGTTAAAGAGGTTGTAAAAAATTGCTCTGACTTGGTTGAGCAACTAGAAAAAGAGCTTAAAGATTGTACAAGGTTCTAGGTGGTTGCCACCATATCTAAGGTGACCGCGCGGGCGGTCACCAAAAGTAATATACTTTCATTCTCATTTTAATCATCCTGAATAAATACATTTTTTGTTTATTCAAGTTGGCCTGCTTCATTATTTAATATCCACCCAATGGCGCAAGGACTGCTTCTGGCACTTAGCAGACAGGTTCGGGGCAAGAAGTCGGTACGAGCGAGGAGTGGAAGTTGGCACTTTTGTGGGGTCAGTCCAGTTCCCACAAAAGTGATTACAGAAACAGCCGCAATTCAAGGGGCGGTATTTGCATTAAGTAACCACGAGGGGCGATAAGGATTAGTAAATGTCAACCTTTATGCTGAATTGAAATGTTTTTATTTATAATTAGCATTTTAGGCGAAAAAGAAAGGTTTGCTTATGAATATTCATTGCATGTTAGGGATAATTATCTCCATTAGATAACATAATGTTTTAATTGCTCTAAATTCTATCAATATTAAAGCTAAGCCAGCGTTCTAACAATCCTGATTTGTTCAGAGGTACTGAGTGATCATTTAGTTTTTTACCTTCCAACGTACTTTTAGCAAAGTATGTACAATCAGCCTTGAAATGCACTGTAAGAGAATCAGGCTCGATAGCCATCATTCCAGCGTCAAAAAGACGATGCAAACAAGCAAGCATAAGCACCCCATTAGAAGTGTTATTGTTCCCCGTTCCTACTGGCTCAATGTGAGCTGCTTCTAACGCTTCTCCGCTATTCGTAATAGCGCAACGATAATCAAAGTTAGCGGCTACACGTTCTTTAAAATCGTTCTGATTGGTACGGCTACGAACAATGCGATCAGCAAACAAAGCTTGCTCAATAGAATCAGCGAGGGTAACAGCGTAGGAGGAATCATTAGCAACAGAAGCTACATGTGCTTCTACAAGCGTTTCTATGGCCTCTGTAATGGTGTTTGCTTGTTCAGAGTCAGGGACAATAATCGCTTCTAAAGGAAGTACAGGTTTTTCTACAGGGGCTTTATAGGGCTTACAGACACTAAGAAAATCATGTATCTGTAATGCCGTCATATTCTCTTTAATTGCATCCCGTTTAAACGCTTCAACCATAGCAGCACTGTAACCTTTCTCTGCAAACAACCTGATCCACTTGTCACTAAATGATTCTGGCGTTTTGGCAATAGGAATAGAAACAACTGGCTCTACTGGCTCAGTAGATAGCAATACAGGCGACTCAATGACAATATCCATAATATCAATAGGCGCTTCATTTTCTACAATTAACTTAGGTGTACTTACGCTAGTATGATGAACATCTTTAGTATGATCTACAAATGCACCAAATGATTTAAAGTCAATTTTGCATTCAATACATGAAATAGGACGTCTTAAAAGTGCTGTGTCGAACCGTCTTTGTTCGACATTAGATAAATTGATCGCATCTTGCTTAACTTTTGCTATGTGCCAGGGATCAGATTTAATCGTCTCCTCATTAAGTAAAGCATTGGATTTAATAATTCGGTTTGTTCTGACAGCAGAAGGTTTTTTATCGTTATTTAGTTTATCTAGATTTGCACTTAAAATAATTGCTCTAGCTTTCTTAGCGGCTTGTTTTTTAGATAAACCAGATGCAATAAAATCTTGCATGATCTTGACCCTCCATCTCCGAACAGCTTTTGTATCTTAAGTTAACGATGTC
>NZ_JACASJ010000145.1:0-9357 GCF_013391025.1 Enterobacter sp. SECR19-1250
CTCGGTAGACTCTATGAGGTAGTTTATTCCTAAATTAGCTGCGGAATGTCGGATATATACCTACCTGCTCAACATGACTCACCATTCCCAATATAAATGGATTGCTCATTGTGTATAAACTCATGGCAATACTTCCGATAAATATTGGCGTTGATTGAATTAACGTGCCAACGATTTCAGATATTCGAAATCTACATTTCAAAACAACATAGTTAGTTTTATAAACAAAATAAATAGATATTACTCCTGCTACGAAAGCCGTTCCTCCCTGAATTAAAGCCGCAATATTAATATCGTTCGGCTCTTGAACAAAGATAAATGTCAAGGGGATACTCAACCCTCTTGCTAAAATATAACTTATCGTAACAGAGGACATTTTTTCAACGCCCTGGAAAAACCAAACGGGTAACAACATCGCTCCTACTAGCTGTAAGGATAATATATGCAGCAAAGGCTTAATAATGTGAAATTGCTCAACCCTGTATGAAAGGAAAAAAACCAAACTGATAGATAATAACAATAAGACAGCTTTAGCTAGCATGGTTTTAAAAAATATAGCGCTAATTTCTTCTTTTGTTTTGCTACTTACTGCTATCGCTTTTGATGCTGTGAGGTTAAATCCGAAATCAATAAATAGGCAAAAATATTGAATAACACTGGTTGCCAGCCCTATTTCCCCGTATTCTGCAGGCCCTAACACTCTGACCAGATAAGGGAAAATAATGAGCGGAATGAGATAATTTGAGCCCTGTAGTATAAAAAGCGAAAATATATTTTTTTTAGTCCTGTCATTTACTTCTCTTTAGTTTTAAGAAAATTTAATCACATATAATAAAAGATTAATCATAAAATAATGATTTTCCTCTGTAATTAGTTTCGCAATATAACTAACAAAATATTATTACTTTTGTTGAAAAGCTAATTTATAGTCTATTTACGAGGCGATTTTTGTAAAATTTAGGGAAAAGAGGAATGCTACCGCCCCTGGCTTAACAGCTACCAGTGCACTGAACGAGGGTGAAATGTTCCATTTGTTGAAGTCCGACACCGAACTCTACTGGCGCTGGACAACTGCAAAAACTGCCGTTAATTGTCGTCCTAAATGACCTCAGAAACAAGCACAAATCGTTACAAATCTGACCAGATTTAAATCAGATAAATCCATGTTATCATTAGAATTAATAACAAAAAACGGCAGCTACCATTTTGGTTATGTTTCAACATACCCAAATGATGACTGCCGCTTGTGCAAATCAAGTAAGATAAAATCAGTCGTTAGCTAACAACTTCTCAATACGGCTTCTGAACTTCGCCCCTTCCTTCAGGTTGCGCAGCCCATAGTTCACAAACGCCTGCATGTAGCCCAGCTTCTTACCGCAGTCGTAGCTCTCACCGGTCATCAGCATCGCGTCAACAGACTGCTTTTTCGCCAGCTCGGCAATGGCATCGGTCAACTGGATACGGTCCCAGGCGCCTGGTTCGGTTTTTTCCAGCTCGGCCCAGATATCCGCGTTCAGGACATAACGACCAACCGCCATCAGGTCAGAATCCAGCGTCTGCGGCTGATCCGGTTTTTCGATGAACTCAACGATGCGGCTCACCTGCCCTTCTGTCTCCAGCGCTTCTTTAGTCTGGATAACAGAGTATTCGGACAGATCGCCTTTCATGCGTTTCGCCAGCACCTGGCTGCGGCCTGTTTCGTTGAAACGCGCCACCATCGCCGCCAGGTTATAGCGCAGCGGATCCGCAGAAGCGGTATCGATGATGATATCCGGCAGGACCACGATAAACGGGTTGTCGCCCACGACAGGGCGAGCACACAGGATGGAGTGGCCCAGGCCCAGCGGCTGCGCCTGACGCACGTTCATGATGGTCACGCCAGGAGGACAAATGGACTGCACTTCCGCCAGCAGTTGACGTTTAACACGCTGCTCCAGCAGCGCTTCGAGTTCGTAAGAGGTGTCGAAGTGGTTTTCAACCGCATTCTTGGACGAGTGCGTAACCAGAACGATTTCTTTGATCCCTGCAGCAACAATCTCGTCGACGATGTATTGAATCATCGGCTTGTCGACGATCGGTAGCATCTCTTTAGGAATGGCTTTTGTGGCTGGCAGCATATGCATGCCCAGTCCTGCTACCGGAATGACTGCTTTCAAATTAATCATTATTTCTTCCACCTTAAAATGGTTGACGAATTATAGCTCTTAAACCTGTTTTCGCCAGTATGATTTGCCGTAATCCTGTAATGATATTACGCCTTAGCACCACAAATTACAGTAGTTGTAATCTGAATAGAATGCGATTCCGTGCCAGGAATAGTCGCAAAAAGCCCACTGACGATTATCTGTGCGGCAGCGCAAAATTCAGCCGTTCCGTATTCACCACATGCTGATCCACCCGGTCAATATCCACCGAGCTCTGCCCTTTCTCATTCACTGCTTTGATGTTTGCCAGCGACAGCAACGTCTCGTCTTTCGCCATAAACTTACCCCGCACATCCTTACGCAGGTCGAAGTTCAGCTTCAGCGCGGGTCCGATTGCTGCTTCCTGCATCACGTTGATATTGCGTAAGAAAAGGTGCTGAGGTTTGTTATGCAGTTCAAGCGTCGCGCGCTGCATCTCGACGTTGGTGATGGCCACAAACGAGGTCGCATTACCGGATGAAATTTGTATGCCGCGCAGCTTATAGGCAAGCTGGCTATTATCCAGACGAATATCGTTAAGCTTGAAGTTCTGCGGAATCGACAGGTAGTCACCTTTGATCACGCCGTAACCGATTAACATGCCGGCACTATTGACCATATCGACATTATCAATAACGAAATTATCACAGCCATAAATTGCTACCGTGGCATTGTCTATTCCCGCCTTTTTACTGAAATCAGGCGTAATATTTTTGGCCTTAATATTGCGGATAATAAAGTGTTTACCGTTCTCAACGTGCACCAGCTGGCGGCAATTGCTGCCAGTGATATTGGCAACCACAAAGTTCTTCACGGTCTGTTTTTCCGGGTAGTCGTTGTCGTAGGTACTGCCCGCAAGGCCAATACCAATCCCCCAGTTAATCTTCCCGTTGGTGCAGTTGATGTTGTCGATCACATGGTCGGAGATCAGAATATTGCGGTCATTGATGGCCACATTCCACTCGATCGCATCGCCCTGCAGGTGGCTGAATTTGCTGTTGGTGATGCGGGCGCCATCCACCTGGTTATGAAACCCCTGGCGCAGGATGGCGTAATTGGCCTGGCTCACGCGGATGTTATCAATGACCAGATTACGCATCACGCTGGGCTTTTTGCCGCCAATGTAGATTTGCGTTACCGGGCCAAATCCGCTCATCGCCAGCCCTTTGATGACACAGTCAGAGCCACGAACGTCAAGGGTAATATTTTCGGTACGGCCTTCGCCCTCACCGATGACTTTGCTGCCCTCCTGCAGAACAAAGCGCCCCCGGCCATTGCCGGTTAACGCCCCGCGAATCAGCAGCGTTTTGCCGCCAGGAATGAAAATGCCCGTGTTGATGTTTTTGCAGGTGAGCCCTGCAGGCACAACGACGGTGTCGCCTTCGTTAAACGCCTGCTTAAAGGCGGCGATCCAGTCGTTGTTATTGTACTGATTTACAGAGACCGTCTTGCCGGTTGCCGCCCGCGCAACGCGGGACGACAGCAGCGGCATTGCCGCCAGGACGGACAGAGAAGAGACAAAGCTGCGTCGGGTAATCTTTTTCAGCATACAACCTCGGCGTTACAACGTTTGCAGCAGGCTCGCTAACTGGCGATTGATCACCTGCTGGTTAAAATCTGCCTCGACTTTTTGTCGGGCATTGTGCAGCACGGGCTCCAGCGCCTGCTGGTCGATATCGCTAAACGCGGCCAGCCGATCGGCCAGGGCCATGGCGTTATTTTCGGGGACCAGCCAGCCGGAATGGTCAGACTTGATCAGCTCCGGGATCCCGCTGTGCAGGGTCGATACCACCGGAATCCCCACCGCCATCGCCTCCATCAGCGCCACCGGTATGCCTTCCATGTCGCCATCGGCGCCGGTAACGGACGGCAGCAGAAACACGTCGGCTTCATCGAGCATGGCCTTCACCTCGTGGCTCGGCTTAAAGCCCGGCATCTCCACGTGCGTTTCCAGCTCATACTGTTCAATAAGCGTACGCAGACGACGCTCCCACGGGCCGATACCGAGTATGCGATAACGGAAATCCACCCCGCGCGCCTTGAGCTGGCGGCAGGCTTCAATCGCCACATGCAGCCCTTTTTTCTCGGTCAGTCGGGCAACAGAGATAATCTGCAGCGGTTTACCCGGCACCTTGACCGGACGTCGGGTAAAGCGCGCCAAATCCACCCCCATCCGCGAGACGGTGATTTTCTCGCCCGGGCAACCCATCTTTTTGAGGCGTCCGGCCCACAGGTCGCTGATGGGCAGCATCATGTCGCCGCGCTGGAACAGCTGCTGATACTCCGGCGTGTAGTGGTTCAGCACTTCACGGCTGGAGATATCAATGCCGTGGAAGATCGTGGCAATCTTCCCGTCAATCACCCCCAGCTCGCGCAGTTTGGCTGCGGTCACCCCTGCCGGGCCAAAGTGGGCGATAAAGACATCAGCGCGGTACGGCTGCGCCGTTTGCCCACAGATGGCCGACAGGATCAGATTGCGCGACTCCGCGCCATAGCGGGAGATGTTCAGCGCTCGCCAGGTCGACGCGCGATGGAGCCCGCGTAAAGTCTGGCTGGCACGGTAGCGCAGCTTGTTCACTTTTCCGGATGGCTCATCCTGCAGCCAGCGGGTTTTCGCCTCCAGCCCATACTGGGTATACGCCGCATGGGTGTTTTGCGTATCGCCCTTTTGCAGGGCGATAATTTCCACGTCATATCCCATATCGATAAACGCGGTGATTTGATTGAGTACAAAGGTTTCAGACGACAGTGGAAATTTCAGTAAGAAGAAACCAACCTTCATTTCCCCTCCCGCACGCGGTCAAGCACAGACTTCACCATCCCCATTCCCTTTTCGCGCTCAGCTTTCACTGCCACGGCCAGGCGCTCATTCACGGCGGGCAATTGCCCAAGGGTGTCGCCCACCATTGCGCCGAGCGAGCCATCCAGCAGATGACGGATATCCACGGCCATTTCCGGCATCCCCAGCTGCTGCATAATCCCGGCAGACTTGTGCTCATAGTTGATGGCAATGGCCGGCGTGCCGAAGTTCATCGAGATGATGGCAGAGTGCAGACGGGTACCCACGGTCAGGTCACAGGCTGAGAGCAGTTTGCCCATCTCCAGATCGTTCAGTTCGTCCATCACCACGTGATACCGGGACGGATCGTTCACCAGATGGCGCAGGTTAAGCGCCACCATGCGATCATCCTTGTTGTAGCTATCGATACCGGTACAGGTGGAGAGCGCCAGCACCTGATAACCGCTGTCCAGCACGCGGTTAACGACCTCGGCAAAGGCCTTCTCGTAGGCGGCCTGAGTCGTACCTAAACGCTTATCAAAAGGTGCCAGCTCGCGCAGGGTAATGGCGACGGTTTTCTGTTTTGCCGCCACGTCCAGCCAGTGCTGCACCGCGTAGCTCGGCTGGAAGCTGTCGTCCTGGTGATCCACCAGCCACGCGGTATCCACGCCGTGCTCGACTTTCGAGGTGTCGATCTCGCTGCGCTTCATCATGTCGAGGCTGACTGACTCACGCAAAATCAGGGCATCGCAGTGGCCAAACACATAGTTTGCCAACTGGTTGAACTGAGGTTCCTGGAATGGCCCGACGCTGTGACCAATCATAAACAGCGGCTTCTTCGCCATAAAGGTACAGAGGGCATGCTCAAACTGCGGCACGCCGTAAAGATCGACAAAGAACGAACCGCCTACCTGAATAATAGCGTCATAGCCGGAAAGCAAACGCACGAAATCGGTAAAGCCCTGCGCGATGGCGATGTTGCGCAACTTGCCGGTGTCGGTTACGCGAGAAAGCAGCACCTGATGCTGGTAGCGGCGACGCAACACTTTCTTCACGCGTCCCATCACGCCCGCAGCGTTATTGTGCTGTTTCATCTGGCTGTAGAGCGGGTCGCCCATCACCGGGCGGTTCAGTAACCAGGATGAGCTGACCGGGTAACGGCTCATCACGTCCACTTCTGTCTCAGGCTTAAGGGTGTTAATTGCATCCAGTAAACCGCGCAGGATGGCGCTGTCGCCACGGTTGCCGCAGGTATGGTTGCCAAGAATTAATAATTTCATAATGGCCTCTTAAATAACTAGCCTGCGCGAAGCAGCGTTTTCATTTTTTCGTTACGGCAAAACTGGCGCTTCATCTCCACCACCAGCGCATTGCGTGACAGCACAATCATCACCCCAAACGCCAGCGCGCCCGCGGCAACCTGCACTGCCAGCAGCGCGGCCAGCGGCAAATGGCCCTTCAGGAGCACGCCCAGACCGTAGCTCACCACCAGGGTCGGCAAGGAGAGATAAAACGGCAGCCACAGGCTCAGGATGTACTGACGGTAGCTGGAGCCCAGCACCGGCTTGATCATGATGAAGTAGCTCAGCACGGTGTTGATGATTTGCACCAGCAGAAAGCCCAGCGTGACGCCAATGGCGCCCGCCATGTGTCCGCCGACGATAATTGCCGGAATAAACAGGAAGGTTTTAAATACGTTGAATTTAAAGCTGATATCCACGCGCGCTTTCGCCATCAGCAGGGAGCCAATCGGGTTACCCACGGAGCGCAGCAGCCCCACCACACAGAGCAACTGCAGGATCGGGATGATGCTGTTCCACTTCTCGCCAAATACCAGCGGCACAAAGTTGCTCGACACCACCATCAGACCCAGCAGTACCGGGAAGTTAATAATGCCGACCACGGAGAGCAGCTTGTAGAAGTTGACGCGCAGCTTTTCAGTGTCGTCCTGAATTTTGGCGAACGCCGGGAACAATACGCGGGTGATAATCGGGTTGAGCTTCATCGGCGGGACGACCGCAACGTTGTAGGCCAGGTTATAGCCCCCTGCAACGCTCGCCCCCAGAATGCGCGCCAGCACCAGCGTGGAAAGGTTGGTGTTGACGTAGTTGATGATGCTGTCGGCCGTCAGCCAGGCGCCAAAGCGCAGATTCGAGGAGACGGACGCCAGGGAAAAATGCAGCCCCGGGCGGTAGATCTTGCGGCCAAAGTAACCGAACAGCAGCGTACGCACGGTAGAGTTCACCAGATACCCCAGAATGGCGGTCATGGCCAGCGGCCAGAAATGGGCGCTCACCACCGTGAAGGTAAAGCCCGCCAGCACGGCGCTGGTTTCAATCATGCCGATCTTGTTGAACTCCAGCTCTTTTTGCATCAGCGCGCGGAACTGCTGCCCGTGCGGGATCACCACAAAGGCAAACGACAGCGTGCGCATCAGCGGTGCCAGATCCGGGTTGTGCAGCACGCTGGCGATCACATCGCTCAGCAGGAACACCAGCACAAAAACAAACATCCCCAGCCCCACGTTCAGCCAGTAGAGCGTGGTCAGCTCGAGATGGCTAATCTCTTTGCGCTGGATAATCGAGTTGGCGATACCGAAGTCAGACAGCGTGTCGGCCAGCGCGATAATCACCAGCGAGACGGTCAGCAGACCGAACTGATGATTATCGATAATGCGCGCCAGCACGGTCATCTGCACCAGCCCCAGGCCAATGATGACGATAGTCGCCATCGCTGACCACTTGGCGCCGCTGATGGTTTTTTCACGTAAGCTCATCTTAGTACGCCGCTTTGTTCACGAAACCTTTGAAGATGGTCAGAAAAACAATTTTGATATCGAACCAGAGGCTCCACTCACGGATGTACTCAAGGTCGAATTCAATGCGTTTTTCCATTTTTTCCAGCGTGTCGGTTTCACCGCGCCAGCCGTTGATTTGCGCCCAGCCGGTAATGCCAGGCTTCACTTTATGGCGCAGCATGTAGCCTTCAATCAGCGAGCGGTACTGCTCGTTATGGGCAACCGCATGCGGACGTGGCCCGACAATCGACATACCGCCGGTAAAGACGTTGATAAACTGCGGCAGCTCGTCCAGCGAGGTGCGGCGCAGAAAATTCCCCACGCGGGTCACGCGCGGATCGTTCTGCGTAGCCTGCGTCACCACTTTGTCGTTCTCCATCACCTTCATGGAGCGGAATTTCCACACCATAATCGGCTTACCGTCCATGCCGTAGCGCGTCTGACGGAAGATAACTGGCCCGGGAGAGCTCAGCTTCACCGCCAGGGCAATACAGCACAGCACCGGGGAGATCAGCAGAAGGATCAGTGAAGAGAGCACAATGTCTTCCAGGCGTTTGAGAACACGGTTGATCCCTGACAGCGGCGTGTCGTACAGCGGCACTACCGGTACACCGTTCACCTCTTCGATACGGGAATGAAGGATGTTGAAGGTAAAGACGTCCGGAATGAGGATCACGGAACAGGTGGTGTCCGCCAGGTCGCGCATCAGTTTCTTAATGCGGGACTCCTCTTTCATCTGCATGGCAATGTAGACGTTGTGAATTTTTCCCGCTTTCGCATCGTCAATAAGCTGGTCGTAGTTGCCCGCCCAGTCCGACGGCACGCCACCCGGTTTCGCGTCGTGGTAGATCCCAACCACTTCAAAACCTAACCACGGCTCTTTGCGGAAGCTATCAAGCAGCACCTGCCCCACCGGCAGATCGCCGGCAACGGCGACATAGCGGCGGTTGTAACCACGGTTACGCAACCAGCCCGCGCCAAAGCGGATCAGGGAGCGGCAAACCACCATGCCGACGCTGGTTAACAGATACCAGCACAGATACGTCACCAGACGATTATCAAAATCATGGCTGAACGCCACCAGGCCCGCGCTGAAGATCAGGCTTAAGGTCCAGTTCTGCAGCAACAGCATCAGTTCGGTGGTCATCTTGACGCCACGCCACGAACGATAGAAATCCGTCATCCCGCCGATCATCTGAAACACGACCAGCGCAATCAGTGCCATCAGCAGGTGCATGTAGAAGAACGATTGCCCGCTGATCCAACACACCGCCCACAATCCGCCGACCATGATGGTGATATCAGAAAAACGCTGCACCATAGAGATTAACGATGCATTCGTTCTCGCTCGTTCGCGCTTTTTTAGATTCGTCATCGTTGTTCCTTTAGTTCAAAACCTTACCCCTCACCCTAACCCTCTCCCCACAGGGGAGAGGGAACTTGAACACCCTCTCCCCTGTGGGGAGAGGGTTGGGGTGAGGGGCAATGATTACTGATTCAACAGCGCCAGAATGTCCTTCGTTCGGGCTTCCATCAGCGCGGTGTCGGCGCGGGATTCCACGTTCAGGCGCACCACCGGCTCGGTATTGGACGAGCGC
>NZ_JACASJ010000146.1:0-9056 GCF_013391025.1 Enterobacter sp. SECR19-1250
CTATCTCTTATCTGGAGATACAGCTACTGTCCGGTGTTTCAGGGGGCTACATCACAATAAAATCTTGCATTAGCTTTGAATAAAGTTGAGGGTTATTTTTACGCTTTTGATTATCTAACTTACGTTTTTGGTTGTATATTTCCATTTGTTCAGGAGTTAAAGCACCTCCCGTACTACGCATAGTACCAGATGTAGCTAACGGCTTCTTACCGTTCATATTCCTTTTTACTTGCTCTTTGCTAACTCTAACTTTATCTGTAGGAGCTTCTATACCGAAATCGTGATAGCTATCATTTTGAGTGCTGATCAGAACCTTTCTAACATCATCGGGAATAGGCTTACCTTCACGGCTTGCTCTTCCCCATGCTTTAATAGCTTCTAAGCGTGTCATTTTCATGCGAGTACCTGAAAAATCTGTAGATATGGGCAAGTATATAAACCATTCTTTTCATTCGTCTATCCATGCGAAAGCAAGCACTGCAAGAACTGACGGAATGAAGGCAGGCATTACCGTCATACATTAATCCACATAGAAACGGCGTAGGCGTTGTGTAAGTATCCCTGCAAAACAAACCATCATTTTAGAGGGCCTCTGACACTCCAACTTCCGCTCCTGGCACTAAACGGGTTAAAGCAGACTGATTTGATGAGATAAGGGTATAGATGAATTCTCCATACCCTTAAACGATTACTTCCCAGTTGATTTGCTTGGTTTCAGTCCTGGGGTATTGCCGGGTGTATCCTTATTATCACGTCTGCGTTGATCGGGTTTTCCTGTTGATTTTGCGATTGGTTTTGGACCAGGTTTAAGCCCCATAATCATACTCCTTAGCCATGTCAGAGGTTATTCCTCAGTGTGGATATAAGGGGAGCGGTAAGAATTATCAAGCTTGGATGGGCGGTGAAAAGTGACTGCTTGACTATTATGTGAGCAATGTCAGATTTTAACACATAGCGGCCAGCCCATTACTGAAGTTAGCCAAAAATGAGTCGCGATGAGCCCTCAATAATGAGGGCCACCTCGGAGATTGTTAGGCTGATTTCGCCAATTGCCGATGCAGGACCTGAAGGCTAGTTCCCGCCCCTGCCCATGCAGCAGCCGAGCCGACCACATACAGGTTTTGCTTGGCGCGTGAGACGGCTACATTGATTATGTTTGGTGGGCTTGCCGCCCACTGACGTGCCCTTTGCTGACTCGCTTTCGGCGCACCCAGCAACAGGATTACTGTGTCCGCCTCTCGGCCCTGGAACGTGTGGATTGTGCCTACACGATCACGGCACCATTCATCCAGCTTTACGCCGAACGTTCGCAGCAGATCAGTTTCACTGTCGAGACGCCGACGCATGTTCTGCTCTACGATCTTGAATGGTGTGATGATAAATACGTCCGGATTTGTAATGCCCGATGCTGCCAGCTCTTTGAGCATTCGCACAACCGCTTCGCCCTCGTCGGGACACCACTTCGTCTCAGCATCGCCATTGATATCCACCCAGTGAGATCTCCCCAAAGCCGAGCCGATAGATCCGGGTTTTTTAGGCCCGACAGCATGGACCATCTGCCCGGCATAGGCGATGGAGTTAGAAACATCAAACATTGGGTTCTGGCAACGCCTGTGAACGAGCAATGGCATCCCGACTTCTCGATCACCTCCGTCCACGACGAAGGTGGATTTGAAGCGCGATGCCTGATCAGCAAGGGTCTGCGTAGATGCTGCGGGGGCAGACCATTCGACTTGGTCAATGTCAAAGAACTTGCAGATTTCGGCGTTCAGCTTTTCAGGAAGTGAAACTACAGGTGGGATTTGCAACGGGTCACCTACCACGATGGAGCGCTTTGCCCGCATGATAGCTCCAACTGCTGCCTGAGGAACGGCTTGGCCCGCTTCATCTACCAGAAGCCAACCAATGCTCTCTGGTGGCAGATCCCCGAACATCGTCCGAACAGAGGCGAATGTCGTGGACACGGTCGGCACAACCACGAAAAGGCTTGACCAAAGGTCGGGGAGAAGTTCACGGTGAGCGGAAGACTGGAAGGCACCAGCTACCATGCCTGACATCAATAACCCAAGGTTGTGTTGTAAGCGGCTGGCCGAAGCATCGATGAACGTTTTATGCACAGTCAGGGCAGCGGCGAAAAGATCCTCCCGCAGGCGATGAACCTCATCGGGAAGCCAGGGTGCAGTGAGGTGGATAGCCTCGTGCTCGCGCTCGAAGAACCTCTCATCAACGACCCTGTCTCCCATACGGTTTCGTGCCTGTGCCTCGGTTGCCTTCAATTTCGAGACAGCCTGACATTTGCTGGAAATTTCCTGGTCGAGTTGCTGTAACTGGGACTCAGTATTGCTCCACTCAGCCCTTGCAAGCTCTAGGGCACCGTCCGTCCCCTGCGCCCGTATGACTGATTGCTGCAAGGTCGCCGAGAGCTTCTGCAGTGTCGATCTCCACGACTTCCAGGCCGCAGTCGCAAACAAACGGGAGAAGAAACCTGGACGGCAAGCAAGATGGCTGTCGAGCATGATCTTGTCCTGCTCGATCTGCGATTTTGCCTTCTCATGCTCTCGTTGGCAGGATTCAGCAGTCTTGTGTGCCTCTTCGACGGCTTCATTCAGACTCGGTCGACGCTGTTCAGCTCTTTGAAGTTCGGTGATCGCTCCCTTGAGCGCCTGGATATCCCGTCGCATCTCTTCGATGCTGGCGATTTCGGCGTCTACCGTCTCCTTAAGTTTAAGAAAGGCGGTTCGCGCTTTCTGCCAGGCCGCAGCAGCATCCGCTTCGTTGGTGCTGGGCCGCTCATTGACAACCACGCTGGGCATCACGCGATCGATGGTTTCGCCAGTTCGCTCGTCCTTGATCTCACGCATGACATTTATGCCGCGAGCTGCTTTCAGGTAGGTAAGGAAACCACCGTCTTCATTCCACCAGAAACCTTGCTGAAACGCGCCTCGGTTGCTGCTCTTGCCGAGAGCTGCGGCGATCAACCCCCAGGTTTCGACAGTGTCGGAGGGGATGTCCCCCTCGGCCTCGGCTTCGAAATAGCCGGCGCGTTTGGGATTCGCAATCAGGTCGCTGATGGACCGGAAGTAGGCGATCTGTTCATGGCGACCATTGGCTTCCTTGAGAGGAAGCTCTTTACTGACGTTTTCGACTGCTTTGTTATTGGAGGAGGCTACGACGATCTCATGGCCCTTCAAGGATGCATGTAACTTGTAGAAGTGCAGGAATGCATTGGAACCGAATGCCAGCTTCTCGCCTGTTGTGGAAAAGGCATCCTGCGGTTTGTTGAAGCCGGACATCGCCGTGGCCCGATCGAGAATGCATCCAACGACGATATCCCGGAGAAGAGTGGTCTTTCCGGTTCCCGGAGGCCCATTGACGCCGATGATACCTGGAGCATCATTCAGCTCAGCACGCGCCGCATTCACGGCAGCCTGTTGAAGCAGCACCAGTGGATGGCCGCCTTTCGAAGGCCAACGAGCCTGCGGCATGAGCGACGGTGCGACGAACGGCTCAACTGCGGAAATGGGCGATAGCACGTCGATTTTCTGGTCAGGTCTTCCAATTCCCATGTAGCGGCGCAAACCGGTTCCGGCTTTGCCCGTCTCGAGCAATTTGGTTGCTTCACCGAGATCTTCAAGATAGAAGGAATTCAGTAACGAAGGTTCAGGCGGCGCCTTAGCCTTGAAATGATGAAACACCTTAATCGCGAATGTGGGTGGCTCAACCAAATGCTCGGGTACACTGAACTGCGATACAAGCCATTTATAAGCGTTATGAACAACATTCAGATCGATCGGTATGGGTTCTCCATCTTTGTTGTGGTGGCGAACCATTCGATCCAGATGCTCGATAATGCGCGGCTCAACATTCGGCCAATTCCCTAAACTCCCAAGCTTCAGATCGAGAGCCGGCTTGAGTGCCCAGGCAAAACTGGACACGGCAACGCCTTTGTCCTCAAGCACAAAGCCTTCTTTGTCGATCAGGATCGAGCCGATGGCCGCTTTCTTACCGTCCGGGCGTGAACGCTCCTCATCCTCGCCAAAAACCTTGACCAGCTCGTCCGTCGCCTTGTCGAGAGCGATGGAGCCGAGGACGACCTCGAAATAAAGCTTATAACTGGGCTTGCTGCGGGCATTTGGTCCCCATGGAACACCTCGCTCCAATAGAGCAACCCTAGAGCGGTCGCCGGTTGCCATATCCTCTGGGCGTTTATAAGCTTGAGGCGACAGCGCTTCGAGGGCTGTCCATGCTGCCAGTATTGCTCGCGCATCATTCGCCTTACCTGATGGAGAAAAAGACGGGATCGGACCAAGGTCGATTTGGTCTTTGTCGAATTGCTCTCGTATGGCAGAGTCTGGGATGGCCTTCAGTTGAAGTTGCTCTTCCGCAGCAGGCGAATTGTGGGGCACAACTCGAGAAGATTGAATGGACACCGAATCGGGATGGTGTGTTGATGGGCTGGAAGCCGACATGGCGACCACGCTGTGGCCGCTAAGTGCAAATAGAGATTGCTCGATTTTAGCCGTCAGCGTCCGCGCCCTGGCAGTGTTGCGAAAGGTCAGCTCGCTCAACAACTGTTCAAGTTCGCTAACATTGTTGCTGGACTGCTCGAAGATTGCTTCCAGATCGAAGATTGATTTTTGCGCATACTGCCGTGTCTTCATTTATTTCTGCGGCTCCATATCCCTTCAATTAAGAGATATTATGCTAATTAGTTTGATTTCTAAAACTATTAGCTTTCGCTTGAAATATAAATTCTCATCTGGCCCACTACTAAAGTGGGAACTGTCATTAATTATCCGTCATCCCGTTAAACGCTCTCCCCTCATACCGCCCTCAACCATACTTCCACGATCAGCAGCCATCACAAAATCAGCCCACCACTGCATCATGGGCCGCCGCTGCTCAAGATAATCACTGCGGTTATAGGCACGACGGACCTCATTCTTATCTACATGCGCAAGGGCCGCCTCAATAACATCAGGTGGGAAGCCTTGTTCATTTAGGGCTGTACTGGCGATAGATCTCAGACCGTGTGAAACGAGCACCCCACCAAAACCTGCGCGTTTCAGCGATGCGTTAACTGTCTGGCTGTTCATCGGCTGGTTTGGCTTGATGCGGCTGGGAAAGATAAATTCTCGATTTCCACTTAACGGCTTCATCATCTCCAATATCGCAATCGCTTCATCTGACAATGGAACAGTATGGTCACGGTTCATTTTCATGCGTGCTGCAGGAATCTTCCACTCTCGCGCTTCTATGTCTACCTCTTCCCAGCGAGCTTCAGCCGCTTCAGCAGGGCGGGTAATAGTAAGAAGTTGCCACATGAACAGGCAGCGTGTGGAAAGGATAATGTTGGCTGTTCGCATTGTCTGCATCAGTTGAGGTAGCTGATCCGGTCGAATGCTGGGCATGTTCTTTTTCTGAGGCTTCTCGAAGGCTTTACCGATATTAACGCTGGGAACAGCATCAATCAGGCCTGTATTCTGAGCATATATCATGACTTCATTGATACGTTGGCAAAGGCGACGGACGGTTTCCAGCGCGCCTCTTGCCTGAACCGGTTGCACGGCCTGAACCAGTGTATGAGCTTTAATATCTGTAACGCTAACGTCGCCAATCGCAGGAAAGACATCTCTTTCAAGAGAGCGCCAGATATCTTCCGCATAGTCCTCTGTCACACTGGCCTTCTTCACATTCCACCAACGTTCAGCCACGAGCTGGAAAGTATTGGTTTTGGCTTCCAGCGAACTGCGAAGTTGTTCCTGCTGATGTTGCTGTGGATCGATTTGTTTCGCCAGGAGTGAGCGAGACTTTGCTCTGTAGTTTCTGGCATCGGCAAGGGTAACTGACGGGTAGGGGCCAATGCTCTTCTTCGCTCGTTTCTTAGTGACAGGGCGAATGTAGCGAAACTGCCAGATTTTACTCCCGCTGGATTTGATGAGTAGCTCAAGGCCATCGCCATCATAGAGAACGTAGTCCGCTTCTCTGGGTTTAGCAGATTCGATTTCCTTAACGGATAGAGGTTTGGTTTGTCTTGCCATTGCCGGGTTTCCATAGTTTTAGGCACCTCAAAAACAATATAGCTTTATGAGGTGCCTAACAAGGTGCCTAAAAGGTTCGGATTTAATTAGTTCTCTTCGGACTTCGCGGGACAAATTGAGGGCACAAAAAAGCCCGCAGGGCTTGCGCCGTGCGGGCTCTTAGGACTTCATCGGATGACTCTGGTAATCACCGATGGAGAATTTTGGTGGCTGGCGGTCCCTGTAATTAGCCATTCATTCCATTGATTTTTAATGTTATTTATACTTTGAATTTTATGTGTGGTTCTAAAAAGGAACCATAAATCGTAATGGTATGGGTTATCACGATTAGCGGATTGGAGAATTGTATCAAAAGGAAACAAATTCTTCAGTTCAACTCCCTGCTAGTAGCTGAACTGCGCAAGCAGGATCTGCTTTTCACCGATTAGTGAATGCGGTAGTTTTTCAGCGAAACTGAATTCTATCCGTAGGGCAGTACCAGCATAGGTGGAGAATGGATTTTGAACAACTGGTCACCAGAGCACACAAAAGACATCAAGAGTTGGTTTAAGATTGATACATATCGCAAATTTGAAGACCTCTCATTGCTCCAGTTTTACCATGAGATATGGGCTCGTAACTTGTTCTTTAAGGAGTATCGGGAAGAGTTTGAGAGCAGAACTCTTATGGGTTACTTCTCAAAAATTTTCAGTGGCAATCCTTTTTTAATTGAAGAAGGGCAACTGGGATACATGACTCCTGCCAATAAACTTTTTCAGCCTCCCCATTTTTTTCTAACAACTCTTGATCGCCTTGCTGAAACGAGCATCATTGCTATGCAACGCGGAGGTTTTGTTTGGGATGGTGATGACAATTATTCAATAAACAGAGATCTTCGGGAAGAATCACTTTCAGATATTATGCCAGATCAGTTTTCACGAACAGTCATGTTCGAGATTGATTTGGCAAGTGGCACAGACGAAGAGATTGCAGAGTCGCTTAAAGCTGCATTACCGCAGTGGCGTAAAATCAAAGGTATCGAACCAGATCCTTTAGAATCAGTTCGCTTTGGGTATGGAACTATCAAGAAACTCATCAGTTATCGTGTGATACCTATGCTGGATATCCTGGTGTGGGCAGCCGTTAAAAAAATCCGTGTCTCTGACGACAGGTTATCCAGACTGCTATATACAGACGATGACGAAGAAAGCGAAATGAGGCAGTCTAGCCAAATCAAAGATACCGACAGGCCTTTGGCTCTTAAATCCTGCACAACTGACTTTATCCGACAATTCCATTACTTCATGAACAAAAATAGCCATTTGAAGCAAATGAAAGTCTCTGATGTAATGAAACTATCTGATTAGAATTACATTTATAACTATTTGTTTTAATTGTTAAAATTAACTAAAGGCATCATTGTGAATGGTGCTTTTTTTTGCGATTTTTACTTTAAACCGGGCATTTTGACACTTGCTATAAAACGGGGGAATTTCAGCTACTCTCAAGTTCCCCTTTTCTGTACGGCACCAACTTCGAGAAAACCATCCTGCATAGCTACGAAGAACCTCCGCTTCAGGAGCTTCGCTCTTTTCTTTTCCCAACTGTTCGTATAGTGACTTCACCGCAACGACAAGGGATAACGAAATGAAAAATCAAGCAACCCGCCTAATACGATTACCAGAAGTTCTCGAACGAACTGGCTACGGAAAAGCCTGGATATATCGTCTGATCAACGATGGTAAGTTTCCTGCTCCTGTCAAAATTGGAAGTCGTGCAGTAGCTTTCGTTGAAAGTGAGATTGATACCTGGATTCAGTCTGTTATCGAAACAAGTCGAAATAATGTTGCTTAATTGAACTTAGGAGTGATTTTATGAATATCGAAGAATTTGTAAGCGAAGAAAACCATATGTGCAATTTATGCGGAGATCTTTTTTACAAGATCTTTGACCAAGAAGTGATTTATGACTTACCTAATAACGAGTTTAATAAAGAAATCATTTACTGGCTCAGTCAGTACCTTGTAGGAAATCTGAGAGAACCTTTAGACTCGATCTCTGAGCTTAATGCTTGCAAACAGATATATGTTTACGAGACCTGGTTATCTCTAATTAAATGTCCTGATGAATTGAAACTCCTAGCGAAGCGGATAATTTTATATCTAATGGATTAAGAGCTTTTTATGAAAATGTAAAGTTTGGCTGCATAATTTATCTTAAAACTTTACAGAATAACTTACATTATTTTGGTTGCCGTTTATTAGCAAGGCAGTGAGATAGTTTTCGAAGTATTAGGTGTACATAATAATAACTAGATCTACCAGATGATAATTTGACAAGAATAATCGTCTATCTCACTGTTTTAATTTAAATAAATATCTTAATCGGTCCAAATAAATTTGTAAATCTACGAAATGCTTATTATTAATATATTGGAATTATACTTTTTGTAAAGTTTAGGAGGAAAATATGTGCAGTATTTGTGTGGATTCTTTTATGTTCGAAAATGGTGAGAGATATTGTCATGTTGTAAATAAAGATACTGGTGAGCCATTGTATTATCCAAACTTGTATATAACAACACAAGTCAGGAATCGGTCAGAGTCTATATCAACAATGAAGGTTATCGCTGGGAGCATTTCATTGTTATATCGATTCTTTATGAGAAAAAATATCAATATTGATGAAAGAATCCAGAATAAGCTGTTTCTCGCTCCTCATGAAATTGAGGATTTGATTGAATTCACTTCATTAAATTTCCGAGATGGAGGGGATGGTAATTTTATGGTTTCAAATGTCAAAAAACCAACTAAGTATTTTCGCATTACAACAGTCGCTAACTATCTTGAATGGTTGTGCAAAATACTTCTTTCACATGCAGGTCAGAAAAATACTCTCAAGGAAGTAATGGCTTTCATTAATAACATAAAAAGAAAGAAACCAAGGAATAATGATAAATATAATATGGAAATCGAAAAAAGCTTAGGGAAGGTGCGAATAAGCAGGTCATTTCTTCCCAAGCTGACTCGCTGATTA
>NZ_JACASJ010000147.1:0-9011 GCF_013391025.1 Enterobacter sp. SECR19-1250
AAAATCGGTGTTGCAAAAACGGGAGTGACCATAGATTCCGTTTTCTGAGACGACCACAGATCAGAAAAGACTGTGCAGCCGACTCTTGATATTCCGTGCAGTCACCTTCTGAAAATGACAGCGCGGCACGGGAATCAAGGCATTGCGATTCTCGAAAATAGTTCTTGAAATTCTATTCTTGATTGCATATCATCTCAACGAGTTTCGATAAGAAAGGATGCGCATGCGACCGTCTGTTGTGCTTGACATGAAGCGAAGCGCAGTGCGTGAAGCGGTAGGCCGCTTTCGCGCCGCGAACCCGCGCGTCTTCGGCTCGGTGCTGCATGGCACCGACCGGGATGGCAGCGACCTCGACCTGTTGGTCGATGCGCTGCCCGGTGCCACGTTGTTGGACTTGGGCGATTTGGAAGAAGAACTGAAATCGCTGCTCGGCGTTGACGTCGATCTGCTGACTCCCGGCGACCTGCCGCCGAAGTTCCGGGCCAAGGTGCTCGCGGAGGCGCAACCGATATGAGCGAGAACCGCCTGCCCGATTACCTCGACCACATTCAGCAGGCCGCAACCGATGCGCGCAGCTTCGTGGAAGGGATGGCCAAGGACGACTTCTTGGCCGACAAGCGCACCCAGCAGGCCGTCATCATGAGCCTGATCGTCATCGGCGAGGCGGCCACAAAGGTGATGGATGGCTACGTCGAGTTCACCCAGGCGCATGCCGACGTGCCGTGGCGCAGCATGCGCAATATGCGTAATCGCATGGCTCACGGCTATTTCGACATCAACCTCGATGTGGTGTGGGAGACGGTACAGGAATGGCTGCCGGCGTTGCTCCAGCAATTGCCCGCCGTGCGTCAGGATGCCGACGATGAAGACCGTAACGACAACTGTGAAAGAGGGATCTCCGATGACTGTTGAATCGAGAATATTTTCTGTAGCCGAGTATGTTCAGCCGTCCGAAGGCGAGCCTATTCGTTCCGTTGTGCTTGAAACCCGAGACTCAATTATCGTGGTTTGGCATGTCCATCCCGGGCAGGAAATTGCGGCTCACATTCATCCTCACGGCCAAGACACGTGGACTGTTTTGTCGGGAATGGCTGATTACTTTCAGGGCAATGGGATTGTTCGTGCCCTCAGGGAAGGTGAGATAGCCGTGGCAAGACCGGGCCAAGTGCACGGGGCGCGAAATACAGGTACCGAGCCATTTGTGTTAGTCTCGGTTGTGGCATCAGCCAATGCCGGTTTCGTATTGGCTGAGCGATAGAGCCCAATCTCTGGAGTTGGTCCAATGAGCGGTCGGGGAGATAGGTAACAGACATGCAGCGGACACGGCTGCTAAACCAGGTCGCAAACCTCCTTGCGTCGCAGCGTGCCGCAAGCGACGCGATCAATCGAATGGGGTCGGCATGAGACTGAACACCATCCAGTTCCCGACCGCGTAGCCGCCTGTCCTGCCGATCAGGTCTTGACCATCGACGCCTGGGATCAGTCCTGAATGTTCTTGGAGACCACTACGTTATGAGCCGCAGCCGCCGCAAAACACCCATCGTCGGGCACACGACCTGCGGCAGCGAGCGCGAGGACAAGAAGCTCTGGCATCAGCGCTGGCGCACCCGTGAGCGCACGGCGCTGACCAGCGCGTCGCCCGAAGCCCTGAGCGCCCATCTGCCCCTGCTGGAAAACCAGGCCAGCAGCGTCTGGTCGATGGGCAAGGATGGCCGCTCCTACTGGCCCGTCAAGCGCCAGGCCGCCACGGCGGATCGCATCGCCAATCACAAGGGACGCAACCCGCAAGAACGCGCCTCCCTGAAAAAGCGCCTGCTTACACTGTGATTCCTTCAAAATATCTCAACGAAATTTCCCGACACCTGTTTAAGCTATCTTGCTGATATTTCTGTTTTTCGATTTTTGCCGGCGCGATGCCGGCGACGTTGGCCAGCTGCCCCGGGCGCGATACTGAGATCAGTTTCTTTGAACAAAAAAACCGCCTTTTGGCGGTCAGTATTCAGTAGCTGGAACGGTAGTCTCTCCCCCGATTCCAGCGGTCTTGCCAGTGTTCGAGGAATGATTCAGCGAGCTTAGGCATGTTCCAGATCACCACCGCATTCTCCGAGTTTTTCGTTTCGGCCGCTTTGGTGAAATTAAAGCTGCCAGTTTCAACGGTCACATTATCCACGATGATCACCTTGTCATGCTGGATAGGGAAATCACTGTCAGTACGCAAAGGGATGCCGCTGTTCGCTATGTAGTTCATGGCCGCAATGCTGGCGCGCCCCGTATTGCCCCTTTCATCAATTACGATTTTCACATCAACTCCCCGTTTTTTGGCTGCTACCAGTGCTTTCATAATATCCGGGGCGGTAAAAGAATAAGCCATCATCCGTATCGAGGTTTTTGCGGAGTCAATGGCGCTCAGGACGAGAACGCGGGCGCTTCCTTCAGGCGAGTAGCCAACCTGAACGGATGGTTCCACCGCAAAGGCGGGCAGGGCGGCTGTCGTAAATGCTGCGGCCAGAAGCCAGGTTGCTAAGTTTTTCATTACAGGCTCCCGTTCACACACTGCATTTTATATTCAGGGTCAAAATAAATTTCTTTGATTTTCCGCTTTTCCATATGCACCACAACGTCAATGGTGGAGTAGAGCATTCGCATAATATCGCTCATATCGAGCATACGGCCGATAGGGGTCGCCTTGATAAGCAGCCCAATACGGTTAAAGGCATCGCGCGCAGAGTTAGCGTGCGTTGACATAACACCGCCTGGATGGCCGGTATTAAGTGCTTTAAGATAATCCCACGCAGCATCATCCCTAAGCTCAGTCATGATGATACGGCCCGGTGTCAGACGCATACAGGCTCGCAGGGCATCAGTGGCGCTGACGCGGCCGATCTTTCCTGCATCGCCGTACATCATATAAACGGCTTCTACAACGTGATCGACCGTGACTTCGTGAACGTCCTCTAAAATAATTACACGCTCGTCTTTATGTAGCGATTTTAACAGCGCGCGCGTGAGTACCGTTTTCCCCGACCCGGTTTCACCGCAGATCACGATAGTGCGTTTCTTCTCAACGGCGGTTTGCAGGAATGCGGGCCATTTTTCGCTGCTGTGCAGCTCTTTAAGGGGTCTGAGGGCCAATGGAACGAAAACGTACGCTAAGGAAATAACCAATTGTTATAATTGATATTATTCATTCTTCTCTATGAACTGAAAGCCCGCACTAAGCAATGTTTTAGCCTCAAATGACTTTTTTACCTACCCAACTAACGTAACGATCGCACATCAGGTCGTTTTTCAACCGCATAGTGACACCTGCACTCACATGCGAGAAAACACATATGATTTTGACTTCTTGTTTTGGTGGAGAGACAATACCCATTCATAGCAGGAGTACATAATGCCAGAAATTGCATCCCTACAACTTTTCAAAATACTATCTGATGAAACCCGCCTGGGTATCGTGCTACTGCTCAGGGAGATGGGGGAGCTGTGCGTATGCGATCTCTGCACAGCGCTGGAACAATCACAACCCAAGACCTCCCGCCATCTGGCGATGCTTCGGGAAAGTGGCCTGTTGCTGGATCGCAAGCAGGGGAAATGGGTTCATTATCGCTTATCCCCGCATATTCCTTCCTGGGCTGCCCTGGTGATTGAGCAGGCCTGGTTAAGTCAACAGGACGACGTACAGGCCATCGCCCGTAAGCTGGCATCGGCCAACTGCTCTGGCAGCGGTAAGGCTGTTTGTATCTAAAAATTTTGCCTGTACATATATGTTTTTACGAATATGAGGTGTTAAAGATGAAAATGTTAACGGTGTTTGATCCGGCGATGTGCTGCAGTACCGGCGTTTGTGGTTCAGATGTCGATCAGGTTTTGGTCAATTTTTCTGCTGATGTGCAATGGCTGAAAGGGCGTGGGGTTCAGATCGAACGTTATAACCTGGCGCAGCAGCCTATGAGCTTCGTTGAGAACGAAAAAGCGAAAGCATTCCTTGAGGCTTCTGGAGCTGAAGGGCTTCCGCTGCTGTTGCTTGATGGTGAAACGGTGATGGCCGGGCGATACCCAAAACGCGCTGAACTGGCTCGCTGGTTTGGTATACCGCTGGAAAAGGTGGGTTTAGCTTCCACCAGTTGCTGTGGTGGTAAAACTTCCTGTTGTTGAGTATGTCAGGAGGACATATGAAATTCTTAGAGAATATCCCGTCTTACCTGTTTTTCACCGGTAAGGGAGGTGTAGGCAAAACTTCGATTTCCTGCGCAACGGCTATACGTCTGGCTGAACTGGGAAAGCGTGTTCTGCTTGTCAGTACCGACCCGGCTTCCAATGTCGGTCAGGTATTCGATCAGACTATCGGTAACACTATCCAGCCCGTGACTGCTGTGTCTGGTCTTTCGGCTCTGGAGATTGACCCGCAGGACGCCGCCCAGCAATACCGCGCCAGAATCGTTGACCCTATTAAAGGTCTTTTGCCTGATGACGTTGTTAACAGCATCAGTGAACAGCTTTCAGGAGCTTGTACGACAGAGATCGCTGCATTCGACGAGTTTACTGGCTTACTGACTGACGCTTCTCTGCTGACCCGCTTTGATCACATCATTTTTGATACTGCCCCAACTGGCCACACTATTCGCCTTCTTCAGCTTCCCGGAGCCTGGAGCAGCTTCATCGAAAGTAACCCGGATGGTGCTTCCTGTCTTGGTCCAATGGCTGGGCTGGAAAAACAACGCGAGCAATATGCTCATGCGGTTGAGGCATTATCCGATCCTGAACGAACTCGCCTTGTGCTGGTCGCGCGATTGCAAAAATCAACACTGCAGGAAGTCGCTCGTACTCATGACGAATTATCAGCTATTGGCCTTAAAAATCAGTATTTAGTCATTAACGGTGTCCTGCCTGCGAGCGAAGCAGAACGTGATGCACTGGCCGCTGCAATATGGCAACGGGAGCAAGAGGCGCTGGCAAATCTTCCTGCCGGGTTATCTGATTTGCCGACAGACAACTTATACCTGCAGCCGCTGAACATGGTTGGTGTATCCGCATTGAAAGGCCTGCTCAACGAACACGCTGAGATAACATCGCTTCCTGAACAAAGCCCACAGAACAAGCCAGAGAATATGTCGTTGTCTGTCCTGGTTGATGATATCGCCCGCAGTGAACACGGTTTGATTATGCTGATGGGCAAAGGTGGTGTGGGCAAAACCACAATGGCTGCGGCTATCGCCGTCAGTCTGGCGGATAAGGGTTTTGATGTGCATCTCACCACCTCAGATCCTGCTGCACATCTCAGTACAACGCTCAATGGCAGCCTCAAAAATCTGCAGGTCAGCCGAATCAACCCTCACGATGAAACTGAACGCTATCGTCAGCATGTTCTTGAGACGAAAGGCAGGGATCTGGATGAGGCTGGGAAACGGCTGCTCGAAGAGGATTTACGTTCTCCTTGCACAGAAGAGATTGCGGTGTTCCAGGCGTTTTCACGCGTAATTCGTGAAGCTGGCAAACGGTTTGTGGTCATGGATACGGCACCTACCGGGCATACGCTATTACTGCTTGATGCTACCGGGGCTTATCACCGTGAGATTGCCAGGAAGATGGGGGATAAAGGTCATTTTACCACTCCGATGATGCAGCTTCAGGACCAGGAACGTACCAAAGTTTTGCTGGTCACTCTGCCTGAAACCACACCTGTACTGGAAGCGGCAAACCTGCAGTCCGATCTTGAACGTGCGGGGATTCATCCCTGGGGCTGGATTATCAATAACAGCCTTTCGATTGCACAGACGCAATCGCCGCTGCTTTGCCAGCGCGCCCTACAAGAGCGTCCTCAAATCGAGGTTGTGAAAAACCAGCATGCAAGCCGCATAGCGTTAGTACCGGTAATGGCTGCAGAGCCCACTGGCATCGAGAAACTCAGAGAGCTGGTTGTTTAATTTTTTTTGTATATACAGGGCGGCAAAGCCGTCCTGTCTGGAGGATTTATGTTACTGGCAGGCGCTATTTTTGTCCTGACCATCGTTTTGGTTATCTGGCAACCGAAGGGATTAGGGATCGGCTGGAGTGCGACGCTGGGCGCGGTACTGGCGCTGATCTCTGGCGTAGTCCATTTTGGTGATATCCCTGTAGTGTGGAATATTGTCTGGAATGCGACGGCGACCTTTATTGCCGTGATTATTATCAGCCTTCTGCTCGATGAATCGGGCTTTTTCGAATGGGCGGCGCTGCACGTTTCACGTTGGGGTAACGGTCGCGGGCGTTTGCTGTTTACCTATATCGTTTTGCTCGGCGCAGCGGTGGCGGCACTGTTTGCCAACGATGGTGCGGCATTGATTCTGACGCCAATTGTTATCGCCATGCTGCTTGCATTAGGTTTCAGCAAAGGCACTACGCTGGCATTTGTCATGGCCGCCGGGTTTATTGCCGATACGGCCAGTCTGCCGCTTATCGTGTCCAACCTGGTTAACATCGTTTCTGCAGACTTCTTTGGGCTGGGTTTCACTGAGTATGCGTCGGTAATGGTGCCGGTGGATATCGCAGCCATTATCGCCACGCTGGTGATGCTGCATCTGTTCTTCCGCAAAGATATTCCGCCAACTTACGACCTGGCTCTCCTGAAAGCACCGGCAAAAGCGATTAAAGATCTGGCAACCTTCAGAACCGGCTGGATAGTGTTGATCCTTCTTCTGGTTGGCTTTTTCGTCCTTGAGCCGTTGGGTATCCCGGTCAGTGCGATTGCTGCTGTAGGGGCTGTCATTCTGTTTGCGGTGGCGAAGCGAGGCCATGCCATTAACACTGGCAAAGTGCTTCGCGGTGCGCCATGGCAGATCGTCATATTCTCTCTGGGAATGTATCTGGTGGTCTATGGTCTGCGTAATGCCGGACTAACAGAATACCTCTCCGGTGTGTTGAACGTGCTGGCAGATAAAGGACTTTGGGCCGCGACGTTTGGTACTGGCTTCCTGACGGCTTTCCTCTCTTCCATCATGAACAATATGCCTACCGTGCTGGTTGGTGCTCTCTCTATTGATGGCAGCACTGCAACAGGCGTTATCAAAGAGGCGATGATTTTTGCCAACGTGATTGGCTGCGATCTTGGACCGAAAATTACACCTATTGGTAGCCTGGCAACGTTGCTCTGGCTGCATGTCCTTTCACAGAAGAACATGACCATCACATGGGGATACTATTTCCGCACCGGGATCGTCATGACTCTGCCTGTGCTGTTTGTAACGCTGGCCGCGCTGGCGCTACGTCTCTCTTTCACTTTGTAATGAGATACTGATATGAGCAACATCACCATTTATCACAACCCAGCCTGCGGCACGTCGCGTAATACGCTGGAGATGATCCGCAACAGCGGTATCGAGCCGACCGTTATTCTTTACCTTGAGACTCCACCTTCACGCGATGAGCTGCTCAAACTCATTGCGGATATGGGCATTTCCGTCCGGGCTTTGCTGCGTAAGAACGTCGAGCCGTATGAGGAACTGGGTCTTGCAGAAGATAAATTTACTGACGACCAGCTCATCGACTTTATGCTACAGCATCCGATTCTGATCAACCGTCCGATCGTAGTGACGCCACTGGGAACTAAACTTTGCCGTCCTTCAGAGGTTGTTCTCGATATCCTTCCAGATGCCCAGAAAGCGGCTTTCACCAAGGAAGACGGTGAAAAAGTCGTTGATGATTCAGGTAAAAGACTGAAATAAAGACGAAGGGGGCATTTGCCCCCTTCATTATTACTTCGCCATTTCTTCCAGCAGGTCAATACCAACCGGCTCTTCGCTCTGTAGCGCTGTTAATGCAATACGCTTTGCATACTGCTCTTCCACATCAGAGATGAGAGGCAGCTCGCGGTTCGCCCTGATCTTCAGGAAAGGCGAAGACGGTTGAGCAGCTGCCAGGCTGTTATTAACGACCCATGCCCACGGCTCGATGCCAGCTCGGCGTAGATCCTGCTGCAGGTTAGCGGCTTCCAGTACAGGTGTCGTTTCGGCAAGCGTCACGATAATCACCTTCGTCTTCTCCGGGTCTGCTGCTTTTTCGCTATCACCTGTCTTCGATGTCAGAAAGCGAGAGAATTCGGCTTCATGCTGTCGCCAGAACACACTCATGCAATTGTTGAATGCCTTTACATCACTCATGTTCGTCCTCAAATTTTGCTCAGATTAACCCGGCTCTCATCTTCCAGAATTTTATAAACAGTGGAACGGGCAATACTGAGCCGGCGGGCAATATCTGTTGCACCAGTTCCCTGCTGATGAAGTGCCAGTACACTATTTCTGTCGATGATGCGCTTTCGGCCAAACCGGATACCTTTCAGCCTGGCCTCCTGCCGTCCTTCGTTCGTACGCTCCAGAATCCTCCTGCGTTCGGCCTGGGCTACAGCTGAAAGAATGGTCACAACCATTTTCCCCATTTCACCGTCGGTGCTGATCCCGTCGTCTATGAATCGGACCGCGACTCCCTGAGCGTCGAATTCTTTTATCAGTTGGATCATATCGGCAGTGTCGCGGCCAAGCCGGTCGAGTTTCTTCACCAGGATGACGTCACCTTCCTCCACCTTCATTCGCAGCAGATCCAGTCCTTTCCTGTCGGTAGAACTGCCGGATGCTTTGTCGGTAAATATGCGACTGGCTTTCACCCCCGCCTCTTTAAGCCCCTTGATCTGAATATCGAGGGACTGCTGGCTTGTTGATACCCGTGCGTAACCAAAAAGTCGCATAAAAATGTATCCTAAATCAAATATCGGACAGTGGGTGTCTGTTATAACAAAAAATCGATTTAATAGACACCTAGACAACACCATTTTAGTGTGTCCGAGAATTTATAACATTTCGTACGGTTGGAAAAATGTTACTAAATGCCCGTCAGGCAGGGAGGCCGATATGCCCGTTGACTTTCTGACCACTGAGCAGACTGAAAGCTATGGCAGATTCACCGGTGAACCGGATGAGCTTCAGCTGGCACTGTTGCAAATAGTCGGTGGTGATAAACTTATCATCCCCTTTTGCTGATGG
>NZ_JACASJ010000148.1:0-8743 GCF_013391025.1 Enterobacter sp. SECR19-1250
AGCGCTGATGTCCGGCAGTACTTTTACCGTTACGCACCACGCCTTCAGTAGCTGAGCAGGAGGGACAACTGATGGAGATGGAAGCCACGGGAGCACCTCAAAAACACCATCATACACTAAATCAGTAAGTTGGCACCATTACCCATTCATCGACATAATCGCTCACCAGTAAATTCGCCGCAGCATACGCTGCTTTTTCCCTGACCGATTCTGAAAGGCTCTCATCAGAGGCCACTTCATTAAGCACTTTCAATACACAGCCCAACGCATCCGGGACATATCCCAGATCTCCGCTGGCGATTTCCGCATACCGTTTGCGAATTAGCTCACAATAATTATTCACATCCCCTCCCGCCAGCGCACTGACTTACTGTGAGATATCATTAAGCCTACGAAGATAAACTCGGTTTAGCAAGGTGACTATACCATACTCATTTAAGCAATATCAGAGCCTTGATGGCGCCGTATTCATCACGGCGTAACAGCCTTTTGCTGCTGTTTTCGCTACAATGTGCGCCTGATTCGAAAGGAGTTCTCCCATGGCGCTGAAAGCGACAATTTATAAAGCGGTGGTCAATGTGGCTGACCTTGACCGCAACCAGTTTCTGGATGCGTCACTGACGCTGGCGCGTCACCCCTCTGAAACCCAGGAGCGCATGATGCTGCGCCTGCTGGCGTGGATTAAATATGCCGACGAGCGTCTGCAGTTTACCCGTGGCTTAAGCGCAGAAGACGAGCCGGAAGCCTGGCTGCGTAACGATCATCTGGGTATCGATTTATGGATTGAACTTGGTCTGCCGGATGAGCGCCGCCTCAAAAAGGCGTGTACCCAGTCTGTGGAAGTGGCGCTATTCGCGTACAACCAACGCGCTGCGGAAATCTGGTGGCAGCAAACCAAGAGCAAGTGCGGTCAGTTTAAAAACCTCACGGTCTGGTATCTGGATGATGAACAACTGGCGCAGCTGAGCGAATTCGCCAGCCGGACGATGACTCTGCAGGCGACGATCCAGGACGGCGCAATCTGGCTTTCTGACTCTCAGAATAATCTGGAAATTCATCTGACGGCGTGGCAGCCTGCTTCATGATCGTGTTGTCCCGAAACGTCAGCATCCCGGACAATGAGCTGGAGATCACCGCCATCCGTGCGCAGGGGGCGGGGGGACAGCACGTTAACAAGGCTTCAACCGCTATCCATTTGCGCTTTGACATTCGGGCCTCAAGCCTGCCAGAGTATTATAAGGAAAGTCTGCTCGCTGCCAGCCATCATCTGATCACCAGTGACGGTGTCATTGTGATCAAGGCGCAGGAGTACCGTAGCCAGGAGTTAAACCGGGAAGCGGCAATTGCCAGACTGGTGGCGGTGATAAAAGAATTAACTGCGGTGCAAAAAAGCCGTCGGGCAACGCGGCCAACCCGCGCATCGAAAGAGCGTCGGTTGTCGTCAAAGGCTCAGAAATCCACAGTGAAAGCACTACGCGGTAAAGTTCGTCGCCCTTTGGATTGACGAAAAGGAACACTATTTCATAAGGAATTCATTGTGAAAAAAGCATTATGGTCAGCGTTGGCAGTGAGTACGCTCTTTGCGCTTTTCGGATGTAACAACCGTTCGGAAACGCAGGTCCTGCAGCCCACGCAGAATGAAGAGTTAAAGCCAATGCAGCAGAGCTGGCGCGGCGTACTGCCTTGTGCCGACTGTGAAGGTATTGAGACGTCGCTGTTCCTGCAAAAAGACGGTACGTGGGTCATGAATCAGCGGTATCAGGGCGCGAAAGAACCCTCCTCTTTTGCGACTTACGGGACATGGGCACGCACGGCCGAGAAACTGGTGTTGACCGATACGAGCGGCGAGAAAACGTATTTCCGCGCCAAAGGCGAGGGGATGGAGATGCTCGACCGTGAAGGCAACCCGATTGAATCCCAGTTCAACTACACGCTGGCTCCGGTGAAAGCGGCGCTGCCGGCCACGCCGATGCCGATGCGGGGCATGTATTTCTATATGGCTGATGCGGCCATCTTTACAGACTGCGCAACGGGTAAGAAAGTGAGCGTGGCGAACAATGCCCAGCTGGAACGGGATTATGCGGTCGCACGCGGAAATGACAGTAAGCCGGTATTATTGACGGTCGACGGTCACTTTACGCTTGAGCCAAACCCGGATAGCGGCGAGTTGGTGAAAACCCTTGTGGCAGATAAAGACGCGAAGTTCGCGGCAGGCAAAGACTGTAACAGTAAATAACGCTGGCTTTGCGCCATGAAAAAACCCCGCCTGAGCGGGGTTTTTTTATTTAACCTTTGATGGCTTTTACCAGGTAATCAAGGATATCACCGGTCTTGATCATCTGTTTTTCGCCGCTACGACGGTATTTATATTCAATCTCGTCGCTGTCGAGGTTACGGTCACCGATAACGATGGTATGAGGAATACCAATCAGTTCCATATCAGCAAACATCACGCCCGGACGTTCTTTACGGTCGTCCATCAGCACTTCGATACCCTGCGCGCGCAGCTCTGCGTACAGTTTCTCAGCCAGCTCCTGCACACGGTAAGACTTGTGCATGTTCATTGGCAGGATAGCCACCTGGAACGGCGCGATGTTATCCGGCCAGACAATGCCACGCTCGTCGTAGTTCTGCTCAATCGCCGCAGCCACCACGCGCGTGACCCCGATACCGTAGCAACCCATGGTCAGGATCTGGTTACGGCCATCCTCACCCTGAACGGCAGCGTTCAGCGCACGGGAATATTTATCGCCCAGTTGGAAGATATGGCCCACTTCGATGCCGCGTTTAATCATCAGGGTGCCCTGGCCATCCGGGCTTGGATCGCCTGCAACAACGTTGCGAATATCCGCCACTTCTGGCGTTGCCACATCGCGATCCCAGTTGATGCCAAAGTAGTGTTTACCATCAATGTTAGCGCCTGCAGCGAAGTCGCTCATCGCCGCAACCGTGCGGTCAATCACAACAGGCACAGGCATATTCACCGGACCCAGAGAGCCTGGGCCTGCGTTTACGACGGCGCGGATTTCTGCTTCCGTTGCGAAGGTCAGTGGGCTGGCAACCTGTGGCAGCTTCTCAGCTTTCACTTCGTTCAGCTCGTGATCACCACGTACCAGCAGGGCAACCAGCGGATATGCACTGCCTTCAGTGGATTTCACCAGCAGCGTTTTAACGGTTTTTTCGATCGGCAGCGCAAACTGCTCAACCAGCTCGGCAATGGTTTTGGCATTTGGCGTGTCAACCAGCGTCATTTCCTGGGTTGCCGCGCCGCGTGGTTCTTTTGGTGCCAGTGCTTCAGCAAATTCAATGTTTGCCGCGTAGTCAGAGGAGTCAGAGAAGATCACATCGTCTTCACCGCTCTGCGCCAGAACCTGGAACTCATGGGACGCGCTACCACCGATAGAGCCGGTATCGGCCTGCACAGCACGGAAATCCAGACCCATGCGGGAGAAGATTTTGCTGTAAGCCTCGTACATTTTGTCGTAGGTCTCTTGCAGAGATTCCTGAGAAGTATGGAAAGAGTAAGCATCTTTCATCAGGAATTCGCGAGAACGCATAACGCCGAAACGTGGGCGAACTTCGTCACGGAACTTGGTCTGGATCTGGAAGAAGTTCAGCGGCAGCTGTTTGTAAGAGCTCAGCTCATTGCGAATCAGATCGGTGATCACTTCTTCATGCGTCGGGCCGAGGACGAACGGACGCTCGCCACGGTCAACGAAGCGCAGCAGTTCAGGGCCATATTGCTCCCAACGGCCGCTCTCCTGCCACAGGTCAGCGGGCTGAACCACGGGCATGGACACCTCGATAGCACCGGCGTTATTCATCTCTTCACGCACGATGTTTTCGACTTTTTTCAGGACGCGCACGCCGGTCGGCAGCCAGGTGTACAACCCGGAGGCCAGCTTGCGGATCATCCCGGCGCGCAGCATCAGCTGATGGCTGATGACTTCGGCGTCGGCAGGTGTCTCCTTCAGTGTGGAGAGCAGATATTGGCTAGTACGCATGTTGTTACGGTCCATTTCGACGATTGGAACAGGCTGAAACGCCAGCCTGACACAAAAAAAGTGGTTTAGTTTACCAGTGTGGTAAAGATGCCAAAAGAGAGGAGAAGAAAATTACCTGGGTTCCAGGGCAAACACTTCAAAACCGGTCTCTGTCACGCGCCAGCGGACATTAAAATCCAGCAGCCAGACGGCGTAGGTTTTCCCGGCTTCCTCTTCTTTACGGTAGGCTGGACGCGGATCCTGCGCCAGAACGTCTACGATAAAGTCCCGCAAACGGGGATAGCGCTTTTCCAGTTGGCCAATTTGCGTAAGCAGTTCTGGCGTAAAGTGAACAGGCATATCCGCCTGCGGTGCTTGCTGGGCGTAGCTGGCCCGGGCATCTGGCAACGCTTCGGCAAAAGGCAGATAGGGTTTAATGTCGATAACCGGGGTGCCATCAACCAGGTCAAGGCTGCCTAACTCCAGTATCACCTGATCTTTCTGACAGCGTATTCCTTTCAGTTCAACCAGCGACATGCCGATCGGGTTTGGACGAAAGGTTGAGCGGGTCGCGAATACCCCCATCCGGGCATTTCCGCCCAGACGAGGAGGGCGCACCGTAGGACGCCAGCCACCGTCCATCGTCTGGTGAAACACAAAAACAACCCATAAATGGCTGAACGCCTCAAGCCCGCGCACCGCATCGGCCTGATTATAGGGCGCAATCAAGTGAAGTTCACCGCTGCCGCTGGTGACCAGACCCGGCTGGCGTGGCACGGCAAACTTCTCTTTGTAAGGAGAGCGGATAACGCCTATCTGTTCGAAATGAAAGGCACTCATTTCGCCGAAATGGTCAGCGCCGAACCAATACACACCGCCTGACGATAGCAGCCTGGTGTCCCGCTGGTGACTTCACAGCTGTGCAACAGTACCGCGTTAGCTTTCATTTTGGCCGCGTTGATCTGCATACGTTTACGGGCTGTCGGAATGTTGGGTGGGGAGTCCTGATTGGTAGCCTGACAGGATTCACCGCTCACCTCACCGAGCTCACGGAAAGGCTTGCCCACGAGGTCGTCGGCTTTGGTAATGATACGTACCGGCGCAGGGCGAGGCGCTTTAGGTTTAACGGGCTCTGCTTTTGGCGGGGTTGCAGTGCTTTGAACGGGTTCAACTGGAGATCTGCTTAGCATAGAACAGCCGCTCAGCATCAGTGCTAAAAGACAGATCGGTAAAGCACGCATAATAATTCCTCAGTGGATAATCAAAACGTCAGATATTGAATCAGTTGACTGCACAAATGACAAGACGGGCAGAAGCCCCTCTTGATGATATTACACTGAGGTCAGATTACCAGCCTTTAACCGCGCCGCCGTTAAACACTTTGTTGGCTTCCTGGTAAACTTCTTCAGACTGATAAGCCTGAACGAATTTCTTCACGTTTTCCGCGTCTTTGTTGTCTTCACGGGTCACGATCAGGTTAACGTACGGGGAATCTTTGTCTTCCACAAAGATGCCGTCTTTTGCCGGGGTCAGGCCAATCTGGCTGGCGTAGGTAGTGTTGATAACAGCCAGGGCGATCTGCGCATCGTCCAGAGAGCGTGGCAGCTGTGGCGCTTCCAACTCAACAATTTTCAGATTTTTCGGGTTCTCGGTCACGTCGAGAACGGTCGGCAGCAGGCCAACGCCGTCTTTCAGTTTAATCAGGCCCACTTTCTGCAGCAGCAGCAGGGAACGGCCCAGGTTAGTTGGATCGTTTGGCACAGCAACCTGAGAGCCTGGCTGCAGTTCGTCCAGCGATTTAATCTTCTTGGAGTAGCCCGCGATTGGGTAAACGAAGGTGTTACCCACAGCAACCAGTTTGTAACCGCGATCCTTGATCTGTTGATCCAGATACGGTTTGTGCTGGAAGGCGTTGGCGTCAATATCGCCTTTGCTCAGCGCTTCGTTCGGCAGAACGTAATCGTTGAAGGTCACCAGCTCAACATCAAGGCCATACTTCTCTTTTGCCACTTTCTGAGCGGTTTCAGCAACCTGCTGTTCTGCACCCACGATAACGCCCACTTTAATGTGGTTGGGATCTTTTTCGTCCTGACCACAACCCACCAGTGCCAGAGAGCCGATCAGCGCGCCTGCTGCAGCAAAGGTCTTTAATTTAAACGCCATGTTTTTATCCTTAACTCGTCGAGTTTGTGTTGTGTGTAACGTTATTTGTGCGTAACAGCCCGGACGATGCGATCGCCAGAGAACTGGATGAGATAAACCAGTACAACCAGCAATACCAGAACGGTATTCATTACGGTAGCGTTATAACCAATATAGCCGTACTGGTAACCAATCTGGCCTAAACCGCCAGCGCCAACGGCACCGCCCATCGCGGAATAACCGACCAGGGTGATAAGCGTAATGGTTGCCGCATTCACCAGGCCAGGCAGTGCTTCCGGCAGCAGAACCTTGCGCACGATCTGCATCGGCGTGGCGCCCATTGCGCGGGAAGCTTCGATCAACCCGGTTGGAATTTCAAGCAGGGCGTTTTCCACCATACGCGCGATAAACGGCGCGGCGCCAACCGTAAGGGGAACAATGGCCGCCTGCAGACCAATAGAGGTGCCGACAATCACGCGGGTGAATGGAATCATCCATACCAGCAGAATAATAAACGGGATAGAACGGAAGATATTCACCAGCGCAGAGAGCGTACGGTACAACTTCGCGTTCTCAATGATTTGACCCGGACGCGTCACGTACAGCAGTACGCCGACCGGCAGGCCAATCACAAAACCAAAGAAACCGGATACAAAGGTCATTGCCAGCGTTTCCCAAACGCCGCGAACCAGCAGCCACATCATCGGCTCAGACATAACCCAGTACCTCTATTTTTACGTGATGTTCTTGCAGCCAGGCAATTGCCGCCTGGGTTTCTTCTTGTGTGCCGTGCATTTCCGTCAGCATGATGCCGAACTTCACGCCACCGGCGTAATCCATCTGCGCGCTGATGATGTTGTTGTTCACATTGAAGCGGCGCGCGGTTTCGGAAAGCAGCGGGGCATCAACGGACTGACCGGTGAACTCCATTCGCAGCATCGGGACGCTGTCCGTCGTGGGTTCGGTTTTCAAACGCTCCAGATAATCTTCCGGAATATCCAGATGCAGTGTGGACTGAATAAATTGCTGCGCCAGCGGGGTCTTAGGATGTGAAAACACTTCACTTACCGTGTCCTGCTCAATAAGTTCACCGTTGCTGATCACGGCAACACAGTCACAGATGCGTTTTACGACATCCATCTCGTGCGTAATAAGGAGGATCGTCAGGCCGAGACGACGGTTAATGTCTTTCAGCAGTTCCAGAATAGAACGGGTGGTGGCCGGGTCTAATGCGCTGGTGGCTTCATCGCACAACAGCACTTTGGGATTGCTTGCCAGCGCACGGGCAATGGCTACACGCTGTTTTTGTCCGCCAGAAAGATTGGCCGGGTAGCTATCATGTTTATCACCCAGACCCACGAGATCCAGCAACTCGGTTACGCGACGCTTAACCTCATCTTTAGGCGTGTTGTCGAGCTCCAGCGGTAAGGCGACGTTGCCGAACACCGTGCGTGACGCCAGCAGGTTAAAGTGCTGGAAGATCATGCCAATCTGGCGACGCGCTTTGGTCAGTTCTTTTTCTGAGAGCGCGGTCAGTTCTTGTCCGCCAACTTCTACGCTGCCCTGGGTTGGGCGCTCAAGCAGGTTAACACAACGGATCAGTGTACTTTTACCTGCACCCGATGCGCCAATGACGCCATAAATCTGACCAGCAGGAACATGCAGGCTGACATTGTTCAGCGCCTGAATGGTTCGGTTCCCCTGCTGGAACACTTTGATGATATTGGAAAGTTTAATCATTAGATTATTTTTATCGTATGTAAGTTAGCCGTGGCATTTTCGTCTGCCAGATACGGGTGATGCCCGTAAACAAAACGGATGTTAAGGCATCCAGACGTCTAAATCAATCCAACTCTGTGCGATGAGCACTTTATTGCGCTGCGATTCATGAGATACTAGCTGAACACGCCTTTTTCAGGAGCAAACCGGTGGCAAAATCAGTACCCGCAATTTTTCTCGATCGTGATGGCACTATTAATGTGGATCACGGTTATGTTCACGAGATTGACGAGTTCGAATTTATCGAAGGCGTTATCGATGCCATGCGCCAGCTAAAAGAGATGGGCTATGCGCTGGTGGTTGTCACCAACCAGTCTGGTATCGCGCGTGGCAAATTTACCGAAGCGCAATTCGAAACGCTGACGGAATGGATGGACTGGTCTCTTGCCGACCGCGGTGTTGATCTTGATGGCATCTATTATTGTCCTCATCACCCGCAGGGAACGGTAGAAGAGTATCGCCAAACCTGTGATTGCCGTAAGCCGCACCCGGGGATGTTTATCTCGGCGCAGGAATTTCTGCATATTGATATGGCCGCTTCTTATATGGTGGGCGATAAAATGGAAGATATGCAGGCGGCAACCGCGGCGGGTGTGGGTACCAAAGTATTAGTTCGCACCGGCAAACCCGTGACGCCAGAAGCAGAGACTGCAGCGGATTGGGTGATTAATAGCCTGGCCGATCTGCCTGAAGCGATCAAAAAGCACCAAAAATAGGCTTTTTGGCGAAAAGATGAGCGGTTGAAATAAAAATGCATATTTCCGCTTGTCATTCCCCGGAGGCCCCCTATAATGCGCCTCCATCGACACGGCGGATGTGAATCACTTCACAAACAGCCC
>NZ_JACASJ010000149.1:0-8732 GCF_013391025.1 Enterobacter sp. SECR19-1250
GATTTAATACGCCATTATCATGCCTTCAGCCACCACAACAAGGGAAGACCCTCATTAATACAGCATCCAGAATTTATAAACTTACACTTACTTCACTTTCTCAGTTTGCCCCACCGCACTGCCGAAACAATACCCCAGTTGCCGCCAGGATTTGGCCTACGCCATTTTGCTGTCTCCATGCTACGAAGATACTCAAGAGCTTCAGAAAACGTGCCAAAACGCTTCTGAGCCGCTTTATCACCTACACCAAACGAACCATCACGGGTGCTCGCCAAACCGGGGTGAAAACAGGAACCATCGGCCGCGTATGGAACCAACAGTTCCGGGTCGTTATCTTCAGATGAGCCAGACGCTAATAACTGCCACGGCTCAACGCTCAAAGCGTCAGCCAGCACCTCAATCGCGTCCAGAGACGCATTAGAACCGCCGCGTTCAATGCGGCTCATATAGCTACGAGCAAACCCACACCGATCGGCAAAGGCTTCTTGGCTCATTCCGGTGGCAATGCGCAACTCTTTTACTCGTTGTCCAAACAGTTTTCTCAGGGTCATTTTCATGCCCTGAATTTGCGCAGATGTCCACTAAATAACCACGCTCCAATAGTGACATTTTGAATCAATGGTCTATGATGCGATAACTGACACCGCTGGGGTGGATTCTGAGGGGTAACAACATGTCAAAAACACGGCTTAGTAAGCCCGGTTTTTCAGCCAAGTCTGTGCTGACCATTATGTTAATCGCTGCGTCATCTGCATCTTATGCAGCAGAAAGCATCGATCAACTGGCGACGCGCATCGGTATGGATCACTTCCGGGAAGCGATCAAAAAGGGTGATCGCAGCGCCTTCAAAACGCTGCCGGCAAAAGGCTATAAAAACGGTCTTACCGGGCTGCTCATCAAAACTAACACCTACGTTAACCCCGAATACAGCTTTGCTGATTGCGATACGGACACCGTTATTATCTCGGCGCAAGAACATAAAACACTCCCTGGTTGCCGCATATCTTTAAAGCTAGCGACTAAAGATGCTGACGGTAGCTATCACGATAATGGCATTCGCATCGAATACGGTATTGCGACCGGTTCCAAAAAGTTTATTGCCAACAATTCAATGTGGGCACAACATGCCATCAGCGGTGATAAAGTGTTAGAAGGTGCTATCCACCCGGATAAAACAAATAACCATAAAGATCAAATGTGCATGGGTATGGCTCAATTTACTGCAAACGTAACCGAAGGCCGAAACGGAGGAATGAGCAAAGGTGAATATTATCAGCGACTTGATAATATGAACGGTAAGTCCGAAGTCACTCCTCAAATGATCATGCTCTATAAGACCTTCGTTGACTACGTATATGAACACCCGAAACAAGATGCTCAGGTTTCAGCGGCCTTTGTTTACAATAACTGTATAAACAACTTCTGATCGCATACTGCATCTTTTTATCAAACCCACAGCAGGAGACAGGCAGATGTAACTACGTTATGCGGAAGCTATCTGGCATTTGAGTATCTTATAGTTTCAAGAAAGCGTTTTCATCTCATGTAAAGGTTCCAGCTTTTGCTACATCATTCCTAATTACTCCGGTCAGTTTAGAACTAGAAAGCTGACCGGAAAAAGCCACAATATTGAATACTTATAAATCATAACCAGAGCTTCAAAAACAGGCGGATATTCAAAGCAGCAGGATGTAATCCATAACCGTGAACAGGATTAATTATCACTAGGTATCCAACATATCCCATTCATCTCCAAGCACCCATCTTAAGGCAGATAACTTGCCATTGATCATTCCCCATTCAAAATCATCCCAAGGGCCAGTGTCTTCATATTTTTCTTCGACTTTCTCAGCTGCCAACTTTGCCCTTTCCCAGATATCTTCATGAATAACATTATTACCATGGCGTGCATCTCCTTTAGGTATTATAGAAATATCACCTATTTCAATTTTATACTCCCTGTATTTATGCCGGTTATACCATACTTTTTCACAATACTCATTAATCGCAGTTAGTATGTCTGTTAAGCTTCTTGTGTCATCATCAAACCAATTATTTTCTTCTTCAAGCACACTCAAAAGCTCAGGTTCTATACTATTTATAGCCTCCGCAATATCTAAATGATAATGGACATTATCAGAAAATATTTCACCAAAATCCGGATGTGGATTTCGCCTATCAGTTAATGAGCTGAAATCCGTATAGTTTTCCGTAACAAAATGGAAGACGCCATTTTTATCTTTCATAAAGTCGTAAAACAACTCAATTAATATTGAATCAGCAACGCTGTTTTTCGAGCGATGAAAAGGGGCTCTCTTATCCAATGCCCTTGCCACGGCTTTTAACCGAACGGAATCACTAGCCTCAAGACTTATACATTTATCCATCAGAGATTCAATCATCTCCGCTGTATGCCCTGTAACTTCGCTTAAAATAGGCAATCGACTTCCAACATCATTTAATACAGCTAGCGCTTGGTCCTTACCATTACCTCCATAAGCCCCAATTATTTTTTTGACTTTATGGAATTCCGAACCAATTTGCTGCTTAGTAGCCTCAATAACCCTGTCCTTATTTCGAAGGAACTCTTCCTTCACCAAGGTTGGGATTACAATAGCAGCGTTGTTACTATCCAATAATTGGTTAAATGCTTCAAGTAGTGCATGCTGGTTCTTTGACTTTGCTATAGTTAGCCAAACACAGGTATCGATGTAGAGATAATGCACTTTTTTAATCTCCGCAAGTAAGGAATAGAAACAATACTAATCTTCAGAGAAGTTGGTAGCAATTATTAATAATCACCTTAAACCAAACTGAATGTTACTTCGGTCTTGGATGCCTATCTGATGGCACACCAATCATACATAATCCTGAATGGACGGCGATCAACTATGTGAATTAGCTATATAACATAACCTCTTTTAGACCACTCCTGACGGTCAAAAGAAATACATACCGCTACCCAAAATGCCAGCTCGAGCCTGAGATGCAGATGAGCCTTAATCAAGTATTGCAGCTATAGTGGCCCTGGAAACGTCGTATTCACGCGCTAACGCACTGACACTGGCTCCGCTATTCTTTTTCTCTATAATCGCCATACGGGCTTCTGGTGCGATTTTAGAAGGTCTGCCCAATTTCTTGCCTTCGGCTTTTGCTCGTGACAGCCCCGCCTGAGTGCGCTCAATGAGCAAGTCACGCTCCATCTCTGCAACCGCTGCCAGCATTGACAGCAGAAGCTTACCCGCAGCGGAGGTGAGATCAGTCGTGCCAAGCTGGTGGACAATAACCTTGATGTTTCGGTCAGCCAACTTTCTGACCGTTTGCAGAACGTCAATCGCATCACGTCCCAGACGGTCAAGTTTTGCAACTACCAATGTTTCACCATCGCGGATTTTGCTGAGCATTTCAGAAAACGCTTTGCGTTGCACCGCAGGAACCTTACCGCTAACAACATCAGTAAACCAAAAGTCGAACGTCCACCCAGCTTGTTCAAGTTCAAGACGCTGGTTCTCAGTATCCTGCTGCGATGTCGAAACACGCCCGTAGCCAAAAATCGCCATAGTCATCTCCTCATCCGGCCCCTGCCGGAAAACGGTGATGAAAATAGGATGGCCTGCCAAAAAAGCCAAGGCTAATTTTCCAACAGTGTGAAAGCACGCGATTGGAAGGTGCCGGAAAACGGTCGTTTGTTGGCGCTTAAATCCAGCAGAAACCTGTTAGGATGAAACCATCACATCCAAAGGACAATTGAAATGATCAAAGACGCTATTTTTTCACCGTGTGGTAAGTATCGTTACTCTTTATCAAGAGTCTGGGATGATTCAAAACCATATACGCTTTTCATCGGGCTGAATCCGTCATATGCGGACGCTGAGAACGATGATCAAACATTGAGCCGTTGCATATCGTTTGCCAAAAACTGGAACTATGGTGGCGTATACATGGCCAACCTGTTCGCGTTCGTTCACACCGATCGCTTTGAGATGATGAAAGCAGCCGACCCTATTGGAGCCGACAACGACAGACACTTATTGCAGCTTATCGACGGAGCAGGCCTTATTGTTGCTGCATGGGGAAACGAAGGTAGACACCTTAAGCGCTCAACAGCCGTCCGTCAGCTATTGCCAGCAAGCACAATGTGCTTCGTCTTAAACGCCACAGGTGAACCGAGACACCCTCTGTATATGAAAAATGACAGTGTTCTCATACCCTTAAGTTAACAACGACTACTGCGTTCAGAATATGAACGCAGTAGATTGATAAGTAAGGTTTTTATCGTAAACTCGTTGTGCTACCGTGCTCGAAATGTTCTCAAATCTGCTCAGTTCGAATTACCCTGATGCCGGTTTGAAGTTCCGTTCAATAAGGTCGCACTATGAAGAGTCGAGAATGCAAAGCTGCCGAAGCAGACCGCAAATTCTTTAAAGTCTCAGCCGGGATTGACTGGCTGGACTTAAAGATCAGCTTATCCAGACTGACCCAGCATCGCTACGTTCAGGAAGAATTACTTAAAATCACAGGATTAAAACTTTGGGTTGAACCCTGCGGCATACGTATCTCAAAGTTGTCATCATGCGAACCCCGTCCCGGTAACAACGTCAAAACGTGGGTTAAACCCATGATAAGCAGCACTAACGATGTTTTTCGGATTCGCTTCCGTGATCTACTGGCAAACCATGGCGGGAAGCTGGAAGCAGTGCTCGAACAATTGCAAAAACGTTTCCCATTTGCATATGATCCGCAAATTGTGGGGGTCGAAGTCTTCTGCGATTTCAGGCACAAAGCTCGGTCGATTACCGCTACAAGTGCGATGACCTATCGACTTCAAAGCGCCCTGTTCAGCACGGGAAGTAAAGTCCGACAATTCAATCCCGTAGCTAGGCGAAATGTTTTCCTTGATGTTCCCGGTGCTCGAATCAATCCTGAATGGAACCTGAGAACGGGTAACAAGTGGGACAAAATCTCGTGGCAGGTCTATCACAAATGCACTGACGACGGTCAGAAACTACCTGTAAAAAAGCAACGCGCTCGTGTTGAAGTCACGTTAAAAGGTGCTGCGCTCACTCACTACTCTCTTCACCGCCTTAACGACATGCAGCGCTTTCGATTTGAAACCCTCGCTCACCTGTTCAAATTTCGCAAACCACTTGAGCCTGAAATGATGGCTGACGGTGATTTGTTCCGGTTGACCGCTATCAACGCAGTTCGTAAGGTGAACGACGCAACAGCCGAGCGCGGATTGCATTCTTTCAATAACATAGGACGAAGGGATAAACGTAGCTGGATGATGGTCAACGGTGACAAGCGCCTGCGGAAAGAAAGCTCGCATCTGGCGGTTGTTAGCGATCTGCAAAACGCCGTCAAGGGTGCTTTACGTCGCCTCCACGTTTAAGCCTCCGCCCATTTCGTTATTCCAAAAAAAAGTGACAATCAGCAGGAAAGAAGCCGCATTCCTGCTGGTCTGGATACAGTTCTCTTAATAACTGTATATATAACAACTCAACTATCAGCTTACACACCTTAGCTATCGGTGTTTGTCGTTTGCTGTTCCCTTCAATCAAACACGAACGGAACGTTTTTTACCTTCTTCATGTTCGCGGTATAAATGCAGCCGGATAAGCTGGGCGAGAGAAAGTGGATCTCCTAGATTTGGAAGCGACTCTTGCAGGCATAGCGTCCGAAAATTTCCGCGACGGCAAGGCATTCCTTATACTTAACAGTCAGTCATGATTGCATTTTTGACATGGCAGAGTAAGAATATTCTTAATGGTATTTTTTCTCATGACTAAAAACAGCTTAAAGGGTGATATGAACACACGCTTGGTAATAATGTTTTCTGTTAGCGTTATGCTTACAGGATGTGTAAAACACGTCGACCGTTCTCCAAAAGGAGATGTATCCCTTTTGACTTCGAATGAGCTTTGTCGGGCTGCTGGCTATGCTTACGCCACAGGTAATTCTGAACGTTTTTACGCTGCTGTAGCTGAAGGAAAGAAAAGGGATGCAAATCATACAATAGGTATTACCGGACCTGAATGCGGCACGATGAGCAATCTGGGAGCACTTCAGGCTCAACAAGATGCCCAAGAGAATCAATTAGCACAAGCTCGCTTTGCCGCCGGAATGCAGAACCTTTCAAATGCCTTAGCCCAGCAACAGCAGATGCAAATACAGCAACAAGCGGCCTTCGATGCCAATATGCAAGCGACACAAAACAATTATCAATTACAACAACTGAACAACAATATAAGCCAACTTAATAACAACTTAAGCAATTGACTTAAGCATATAATTTTGCATCTGGCATCAACACAACATGCCAGCGGAATCGAAAGCATTCAATTTTCAAGGTGATGTATGCCCGTATCCAGTTATTACCAAGCCCAACCGGATAGTTATGTGCGCTTTGATTGGCGTGGCAATTCCATAGAAGGCGAGTTTTTCAGCTATGAGGAGTGTGGCCGAGATATCGATCCAAAATGGGGATACATCCGACCATTTGATAGAGTCATCAGACAACAACTAATCGATAATTTGCAAGCAACTCACGGGATTGATCTCCAGACATTCACCTCTCAAGGCGACCTGATCACCTGTGATGCTTTTGTCACCCATAAAGGTCTGCAGGCAGCACACCAAGTTCTCGTAGAGTCCTTTGATTTCGTTGATGAATCGGAGCTTACAACTGAAAGGGAACACATCGGTAACTGCCGTGTCGATTTGATAAGACGCCAATACATTGTCGGCAGCAATCTTAAAGAGCCCAAAGAGTCTTTGGACAACCTCAATGCAGAGTTTCTTAAATGGGTAACACCTTTCTACACGCCGTTGCGTTACGAGCGGAAATGGTTAACCAAGCATCGTGAAGGGTTATTACGTTTTGGCGCGCTCGTTGCTGTCGCTGTTTTTGCCTATATCCACTACGGCTGATAATAGAAAAGCGAGACCTGTCCTGCGGTTTTGAGAAACCAACTTCATTCCGCACCATATTTACATACTGCACTTAATAAAAATGCGATAAGGACAAATCGAATGAAAAAAGTAATGATGAAAACTATTTTAGCCAGTTTGGTTGTATCCAGTATTACTGTGTTGACAGGTTGTGTAACCTCACCAGATATGGAAGCAGCTAAACAACCGCTGGGTAGTATAGTCAGTGTTGTTAACGTTCCCGGGGTTAAAAAGGATGCACTTTACAGCAGCTCCAAAATTTGGGTTGCAAAGGCCTTTACTGATTCTAACAGCGTAATCCAATATGCCGATAAAGAAGAAGGTTCGATTGTTGGCAAGGGGAATGTTAAATACCCATGTGACGGTTTTAATGATTGTTTGGCTAATGAAGATGTTCGATATAAATTCACTATGAAAATCGACACAAAAGATGAAAAAGCTCGCATCACCTTTGATGATATCCACATTTATCGTCCGGCCCACGTAACAAGCGGGATTGCGTTCCCTGCCATAGATTCGCCAAATATGACCGTTGGTGGACAAGCAAAAGCTAAAAAAGCGTTGAATGATATTGTGGAACAATACAAACGTGAGATCGTGACTGAAAGTAGCTCTGCTGCAAAAGACTGGTAACGGCCATCAGCTCAAAAACTTGCCGGAGAAGTTTTTGAGCTTTCTATAGCCGGGATTATGTGTGGCTGCATAATATAGTCATGACAGGTTATCACGCGGCATTTTGATTCCATTCGAATGCAACCTATTTTACTTGGCTACGCTAGCAACTCTATGAGAGCGCCGCGAATTCTGCACCATGATTTCCACACCTCTTAATAAAAAACGCGCCACAGAGCTTCCTGTGGCGTGAGCGAGAGATTACGGCTTGTGCTTGCGAACCCCGTCTTTCATCGCCTTCAGTCCCACCTCAACATTAAACGGAGCTATCTCAGGCAAATTGTGTTTAAGCCCGGAAATTGCGTGGAATTGCTCCTCAACAGCTCTGTCTTTACGATAGGTTGTCATGGCAGTAGTGCTTCCTCGAACATGTCCGACAAGTTGGGCGATCATCCGTTCACTTAACTCCAGTCGGTCGAGGCTATTCACATAGTTATGGCGGAATGAGTGAAAAACCTTCTTCCCATTACGGTCTAATCCAAGCTTCTTGCCAAAATAAAGTTCATTGAACCATTTTGACGCATAACCACGATAACCTTTAATTTTATTGAAGGTTAACTCTGGAAAAACACGTTCCTGTCCATCAGCTTTCAAAGCTTTAACGTATTCAAGAAAGCCAAGCTCAATCAGCCTTGGATGAATGGGAACCTGTCTCAACGCATTGAGCGTTTTCAGCGATTTATCCGCTTCAGCTTCAGTGTCCATAACTTTATCCGGTGAATCTAAATTGAAGTCCAGATACGCAACACCATTTTCACTCATACGGATATCAGAAAGATAAAGTTGGCATAACTCATTCATTCGCCCACCGCTATATAACGCTAATAGGGGTAACCAATAGCGATAAGGTCGAAAGTCAATATGGCGCCCGAATTTGTTCGGCACACCCTCGCCAGTTTTAAACCAGTATGCAGAGAATATGAGTTCCAGTTCATCATCTTCGAACTGATAACGGTCATCTTGAGATCTTGCAGTTTTCTTACGCTTTGCCAGAACATTTTCCACTGGATTGGCAATTAAATAATTTTCTTTACAGGCCCACTTTAACATTGAACCGACTTTGTTGAATAAATCGAACTTTTGCTGAGTTGAAGGATCAGATCACGCAT
>NZ_JACASJ010000015.1:0-68792 GCF_013391025.1 Enterobacter sp. SECR19-1250
CCAGTAGATCACACTTCATCGTGCTTTTCATTTTTCTGGGGAACCCTCAGCCCGGCCGGGAGAGGGTCTATCAACTAGCGACGTTCCAGAATCTCGAAGCAGTAGCTGTGTGAGTTCTGCGCATCCGCGTCGTGAAATTCGCTGAATACCGATTCCCACTCGTCCGGATCGTAGTCCGGGAAATGGGTATCACCTTCCACTTCCGCATCAATATGCGTCAGATAGAGCTTTTGCGCTTTTGGCAGGAACTGCTCATATACACGCCCACCACCAATCACCATGATCTCTTCGGCGTTACCGCAGGCGGCAATCGCCTCGTCCACGGATTTCACCCATTCGACGCGATCGTCAGTGCCTGGCTGGCTACTGATCACGATATTCTTACGGCCCGGCAATGGACGACCAATCGACTCCCAGGTCAGGCGGCCCATCACTACCGGCTTGTTTAACGTCGTACGTTTAAACCATGCGAGATCGGCAGGCAGGTTCCACGGCATGGCATTTTCCATACCGATAACACGGTCCACCGCCAGCGCTGCAATCAGACTGATCATTGAAAATTTCCCGGATGCAAAAAATTGCCGCCACTATACGGAAAGCTTAATCTTTCGTCGACTGGCGGCATGGTAAAGAGCGAGAAATTTTTTAATATTGCTGGCAACTCCACTTCACGCGGAAGGTTTACTCTCCGGTTCGTCCGCCGGATCGCCGGTATGCTTGCCCTCCTCCGTTCCCTGCCAGCCATGACGCTGCACCAGCGACAGATGATTACGATCCTCGTTAATGATCTCTGTCAGCATCGCACTGGTGCGTTTAAACACCGCCGCACGCTCTGTGGCCGTACTGCCCGCCATCGCCACCATCTCTTCCACCATATCGGTATTGAAGCGACGGAACAGATCCGCACGCTCGCGCGCTTCATACGCGCCCAGGCCCAGACTTTCCAGCGCCATGCGGCCAGACTTAAGCGCCCCTTCGAAGGTTTCACGCTCGGGTGCGTCCACCCCCGCCTGTCGCAGCTGGATATAGTGATCCACATCGCGCGCACGGGAGATAATGGTCAGGTTCGGGAAATGCTCCTTCACCAGCTCAACCAGCTGCATACTGGTCTGGGGATCGTCAATCGCGTTGATGAGGACTTCCGCTTTCGCTGCCCCGGCTGATTCCAGCAGATCGACACGCGTTGCATCGCCGTAGAAGACTTTCATATCGAACTTACGCAGGGTATCCACATGGTCCGGATCGTGATCGAGGATAACCATTTTTACCCCGCTTGAAAGCAGTAAACGACCGGTGATCTGCCCAAAGCGACCGAATCCGGCGATGATGACCCGCGGCTGCTCCTCGTCGATCTCATCGGCCTCACGTTCCTGTTCGCTGCCTGTTTTTTCCAGACGCGTCAGCAGCACCAGCAGGATCGGCGTCGCCGCCATCGACAGCGCGACCGCCAGCGTCAGCGCTTTCGCCCACTCGGGATCGAGCACATTGGCCATTTGCGCTGCGCCGAAGACCACAAACGCGAATTCGCTTCCCTGTCCGAGCAACACGGCGAACCAAAGACGCTGTCTGCCAGGCACGTTAAGCGGACGGGCGATCAGCCACAGCATCACCATTTTGATGACCAGGAAACCGACCAGCAGAATGAGGATCCGCAGTGGATGCGTGACCAGCGTGCCAAAGTCGATAGACATCCCGACCCCGATGAAAAACAGCCCCAGCAGCAGTCCTTTAAATGGCTCGATATCACTTTCAAGCGCGTGTCGATACTCTGAGCTGGCCAGCAGAACGCCCGCGAGGAAGGCTCCCATCGCCATCGACAGCCCGGCTTCCTCCAGCAGCAGACCAAAACCAAACACCAGGAACAGCGCCACGGCACTGAACACTTCCCGCAACCCCGAGCGGGCGACAAATCGAAGCAGCGGACGTGTTACATACCGGCCAAGCAGGACAACCAGTGCCAGCGCACCGACCACCTTTAATGCAGAGAGGGCAAAAGCGCCGAGCGTGGTGGAGGCCCCACTTGCGGCCAGCAGTGGGATCATCGCCACCAGCGGAATCGCCGCGATATCCTGAAACAGCAGCACCGAAAACGCACTGCGCCCCATCTGAGAAACGGTCAGGTTTCGCTCGTTCATTGCCTGCATGGCAATCGCCGTCGAAGAGAGTGCCAGCGTCATGCCAATAAGCTCTGCCACTTTCCAGTCCATTCCCAGCAGAATACAGAAGCCGCCCAACAGCAGACCACAGGCTGCCATTTGTAGCGCCCCGCCGCCAAACACTGAGGCGCGCAGCTTCCACAACCGCTGCGGGTCAAGTTCCAGACCAATGACAAACAGCATCAGTACGACACCAATTTCGGCGAAATGCAGGATCGCCTCCGCGTCGGTGACCAGGCGAAATCCCCAGGGTCCGATAACACACCCAGCGATTAGATAGCCCAGCACGGAGCCCAGCCCCAGGCGAACCGCTACGGGCACAATCAGCGCCGCCGCACCAAGGTAAATCAGCGCCTGTATCAGCGTATGGCTATCCATTGTGCGTCTCCTGCCACTCAAGTAAGCGTTGTTTATAATGACGAGCCTGCGCCTGCAACGTCTCATCGTCACAAACAAATGTGCAGTGCATAGCAAAAGGAGGAAGCCAGGTAAGGCCACAGTAGAGTGCTGTCGCCTGAAGCGGTTGTGCCAGCACCTCAAAACCCGGGAAAGAGCCAATATCGAAGTGGCTTTCTCCTCCACCGGTGGTCACAGCCCACATCAGGCTTTTTCCCTTCAGCGCATGCCCGTTGTGACCATACGCCCAGCCGTGGGAAAAGACTTTGTCGATCCACAATTTGAGGAGCGGAGGTGTGCTGTACCACTGCATTGGGTGTTGCCAGATAATCAGATCGGCGCGAGTGAGCGCCTCCTGTTCGGCGGCGATGTCGATGTTAAAATCAGGATAAAGTTGATAGAGGGAACGTATCTCTACGTTGTCGAGTGTCCTTACCTGTTCAAGCATGCGCTTATTCGCATGGGAGTGATGCGGATAGGGATGCGCATAAATTATCAGAATCATCAGTTAGCCTGTCTTTACGGTTCCGTTCTCTCTGGTAGCAGTGAGTGTAGACATTTAACTCGCTCACTGAAAGTCTCCCATTGCCTGGTGTCGGCAAATCTCAAGTATCGTAACTGCTTCTTTAACCATCAATGTTGTTCATATATGTGCGTCTTTGAACAAACAGGAATCCATAGTCTCCAGAAATATCTAACCGATTTTACATTTACCACACTGAAATATTAAGCATTCTTAAAACGACTTTTTAATAAAACAAAGTATACATAACCTATTGAAAAAATAATAATTTTAGATGGTTTTGCGATAACCGCTCTTCAGAAATGTATACGCAATTATTAACCTGAACATTTCACGAACTTTTCATTCAAATGGATGTGTGCATGAGTAATATACGCATTGAACTAAACAGAACAACCAGAATGCTCGGAAGACTGTTCCCCGCCATATTGGCATTCACACCAGCAATAACCTCAGCAGGAATTATTGAACAGTCTACTTCCGTCCCACAAGAATTTTCCGCTGATACCGAATATGTTATCAATAAAGATGTAACGATTTCTTCCTCAAGCAATAAAGCAGCCGTATCCGTATCAGGTATTGATGTCACATCAGTAACAAATAAAGGTAATATATCTGGAGCGGCCAACGGTCTTGATATTAACACCGGCGCTCAACGAGTCATCATTACGAATGAAACTGGAGCAACCATTTCTTCTACTGAAGCAAATGCGGTAAACATCGAATCAATGCAGGGGAATTTAATCAACGAAGGTAATATAAAAGGTGTTCAGACGGGTATTTTCATTAGCGAAAATTCATCAACGGTAAATATTACCAATACAGCAACGGGGAAAGTCGAAGGCAATACAGGGCTTAGTACTGAAGTTGCTACAGCAATTAACAATGAAGGGACATTCAATGGCCTGGAAGGCGATGGTATTGCGCTAAAAAATGGCAATTCCAAAATATCAAATAGCGGTACCATAACAGGCTCGCAGAACGGTATTTATGTCTCAGGTAACGCTAAAGTTGATATTACGAATAGCGGTTCGCTCGGGGGTGGAAATGCGGCAGTATTTTTTGCCAGCGATAAAAATAACACCCTGGTGCTTAATACTGGCTCATCATTATCAGGTGACGTTATTTCGACAGTCTCGAAAGGTAACACCCTGACCTTGGTAGGCACCGGTACAGAAGACAGCAATTTTATCGGACTGAACGAAGGCGATGGCTTCGCCTCTGTCAAAATGAACGGTGAAGACTGGGCGCTGACGGGTAACGTCGACATCATTGGTGCCGGTGATTCACTGCAGGTGAATAGCGGCAACCTGACCCTGGCGGGTACCGTTTCCAATGCTGGCAATACGCTGGTGGCGAATGAAGCCACGCTCCAGCTGGGCAATGGCGAAGGTATGGCAAGTCTCAGCGGTGGCCTAACCAACAATGGTACGGTTATTTTTAACCAGGGAGGCAATTTCACGTTTTCTACCGACATGACCGGCAGCGGAAACGTAGAGAAAGTTGATGCGAATACGCTGACGCTTACCGGCAACAACAGCTATACCGGCGATACGACCCTGCGAAACGGCACAACGCTGGTAGCGGCAGGCGCAACGTTAGGTGTTGAAAACAGCAATGCCACTCTCACCGTGCAGAACGGGGCAAAGTTTGCCACCGCAGGAACCGTCTACAACAACATCACTATTCTCAGCGGCGGTACGCTGGCAGCGTGGAATGCAATTGAGGGTAATGCAACCCTCAGAGACGCCGGCATTGATACCATTAACGGCAACGTGACCAACAGCGGCACGCTTTTGCTCAGTGCTGCCGACCACAGCGTGGGTAATGACTTTACCATTAATGGTGACTATACCGGCGCAGAAGGTAGCCAGATTGTGTTAAACAGCGAGCTGGGTACTGACACGGCACCTACCGATCATCTCACAATAACCGGCAGCAGTTTTGGACAGTCCGGTGTGACCGTCAGCAACATGGGTGGACTTGGCGCACAGACCGTGAACGGCATGGAGATTGTCAGCGTCGCCGGCAGCTCTGAAGCACAGCTAACCCTGGCCAAACCGGTTGTGGCAGGCGCATACGAATACTCTCTTTACCAGCATAGTGACGGGAACTGGTACCTGGAATCGAAGGCCACGCCACCTGTCGATCCGACAGATGATACCGATGACGGTGATAATACCGACAACGGTGGCAATACCGACGATGGCGGTAACACTGATAATGGCGGTAACAGTGACAATGGCAGCAATACCGACAATGGCGGCAACAGCGGCGGCAATGATAACGGCGACGGTGGTGATAATAGCGATAACGGCGGCGGCAATACCCCAGCATCAGAAGTGATGGCACCTGAAGTGGGCGCGTATTTAGGCAACTATCTGGCTGCTCAGAGTATGTTCCTGCATAAACGTGACGATCGCGATCAGCTCACTTTCCGTAACGAAGACGATCTGAATACCTGGATGTATGTAAAAGGTCGTTACCATGAAAATGATGCAGGCGGCGATAAAGTCAGCTACGACACCACGACCACCGTTCTGCAAGTTGGCAGCGATTTCCTCAGCAAGCCAATGGACAGCGGTATCCTGCGTGCCGGTGGCATGTTCGGTGCAGGCCAGGCGAAGACCCACTCAGATGCGAAACACAACGTGCGTGACGCACAGGGTAAAGTCGATGGCTTCAACGTTGGGCTCTACGCCACCTGGCAGGAAGATCAGAAATTACGCCTGGGCAGCTACATTGATACCTGGGCCGCCTACAGCTGGTACAACAACAAAGTGACCAGCAACCGCAACGATGAAGATTACAACAGCGAAGGTTTTGCCGCGTCTGTTGAAGTCGGCCATGCGTGGGTTATCTCATCTGAAAACGAGCGTACCTGGAAGATCGAGCCTCAGGCGCAGGTGATCTACAGCTATCTTGATCAGGAAAATCATACGGACCGCGATGGCGTCCGGGTGACGACTCTGGATAACGACAGCGTCTTCGGTCGTCTGGGTGTGAAATCCAGCTATTTCCAGCAAAAGGACGTCACGGCCTGGCAGCCCTACGTTGCGGTAAACTGGCTGAAGGGTGCAGGTCAAAACGATCTGGCCTTCAACGACGAAACCGTAAGTAATGATACGCCGGAGGATCGTGGTCAGGTAGAGCTGGGTATTACCGGCAATCTTAACGAGACCACGACAATTTCACTTCGCGCCAGCGGCGAATGGGGTGAAAACAACTATGCCGCTTACGGCGGACATATTTTGTTAAACCACCGCTGGTAATCCATCCGCATCAAGCAAAAAAGCAGTGGCAAATGCCACTGCTTTTTTTAATTATCCAGTTCACCCATGGATTTAACCTGGTCACGGTTAATCTGCTCGGTTTGACCAGTTTCCGCGTTTTTATACGACACCAGACCGGTATCGTCATCCACCTGCGGTTTGCCGTCTGTAATGATGGTACGGCCATCGGTGGTTTTTACCGCCTGATTAGATGAACACCCCGCTACGGTGAACATTGCAGTGGCAGCCAGAACGGAAGCGATCAGTAGTTTATTTTGCATGGTGTTTTCCCCTGCTCTCAGTTGAATTTCATTATCGACCTAACCATTTTAGGCTAACTGACTGAATGCGGATGGAAAACCAGAAGGTTCTGAAGAGGGGAAGAATGCCCGGTAGCCGAACGGTACCGGGCAATTTGTCTTACTTGTTAATCTGGGCGTGCATTTCCTGGACCGAAATCACCTTCTCGGTGGCATCCGCGTTCAGCGCCATGGCTGTTGCGAAACCGCCGTTCAGGGTGGTGTCGTAATGCACTTTGTACTGCAGCGCGCTGCGGCGAATCAGCTTGGAGTCTTCAATCGCCTGGCGGCCCGCAGTGGTGTTGATAATATAGGTGTATTCGCCATTCTTAATGCGATCCTGAATGTGCGGACGACCTTCATGCACCTTGTTCACCAGACGCGGGTTGATTCCCGCTTCACCCAGCACAATCGCCGTACCGTGGGTTGCATCCAGCTCGAAGCCCTGTTTCAGCAGCTTGGCCGCCAGGTCAACCACGCGCTCTTTATCGCCTTCGCGAACAGAGAGCAGCGCACGGCCAGATTTCTTCATGGTGGAGTTGCTGCCCAGTTGCGCTTTAGCAAACGCTTCTGCGAAGGTGCGGCCCACGCCCATCACTTCCCCGGTAGAGCGCATTTCTGGCCCTAACAGCGGGTCAACGCCCGGGAATTTGTTGAACGGCAGCACCACCTCTTTCACCGAGTAGTAAGGCGGGATAATCTCTTTTGTGACGCCCTGCTGAGCCAGCGTCTGGCCGGCCATCACGCGCGCCGCCACTTTTGCCAGCGGAATACCGGTCGCTTTAGAGACGAACGGTACGGTACGTGCCGCACGCGGGTTCACTTCAATGAGGTAGACTTCGTTGTCTTTCACGGCGAACTGGACGTTCATCAGGCCGCGAACCTGCAGTTCGAAGGCCAGTTTCTGCACCTGCTGACGCATCACGTCCTGAATTTCCTGGCTCAGGGTGTACGCTGGCAGAGAACAGGCGGAGTCGCCTGAATGCACGCCCGCCTGCTCGATGTGCTCCATGATGCCGCCAATCAGCACCATTTCGCCGTCGCAGATAGCATCCACATCCACTTCAACCGCATCGTCGAGGAAGCGATCCAGCAGCACCGGTGCATCGTTGGACACGCTAACTGCCGTCTGGAAGTAACGACGCAGGTCAGCTTCGTCGTAGACGATTTCCATCGCGCGGCCGCCCAGCACGTAAGAAGGACGCACCACCAGCGGGTAGCCAATCTCTTTCGCCTTCTCAACCGCTTGTTCAATCGCAGTCACGGTGGCGTTTGCCGGCTGTTTCAGCTTCAGACGGTCAACCGCCTGCTGGAAACGCTCGCGGTCTTCTGCACGGTCAATGGCATCCGGGCTGGTACCGATAACCGGCACACCTGCGGCTTCGAGCGCGCGCGCCAGTTTCAGCGGAGTCTGGCCGCCGTACTGCACGATCACGCCTTTTGGCTTCTCGATGCGCACGATTTCCAGCACGTCTTCCAGAGTTACCGGTTCGAAGTAGAGACGGTCAGAGGTGTCATAGTCGGTAGAGACCGTTTCCGGGTTACAGTTGACCATGATGGTCTCGTAACCGTCTTCGCGCAGCGCCAGAGAGGCGTGTACGCAGCAGTAGTCAAACTCGATGCCCTGGCCGATACGGTTTGGGCCACCGCCCAGTACCATGATTTTGTCGCGGTCAACGGACGGATTCGCTTCACACTCGTCTTCATACGTGGAGTACATGTAAGCCGTATCGGTCGCGAACTCTGCCGCACAGGTATCAACACGCTTGTAGACCGGGTGCAGGTCATACTGGTCGCGCAGCTTGCGGATTTCTGCTTCACGCACGCCAGCCAGTTTTGCCAGACGCGCGTCGGCAAAGCCTTTGCGTTTCAGCATGCGCAGGAAGTCAGCGTCCAGGCCATTGATGCCCAGCTCCGCCACTTTCTCTTCCAGACGCACCAGCTCTTCAATTTGCACCAGGAACCAGCGGTCGATGTTGGTCAGGTTGAACACGCCGTCCACGGACAAGCCTGCGCGGAAGGCGTCGGCGATATACCAGATACGCTCTGCGCCCGCGTCTTTCAGCTCGCGGCGGATTTTGGTCAGTGCTTCCGGGTCGTCCAGGCTCACTTTCGGATCGAAGCCTGTCGCGCCCACTTCGAGGCCGCGCAGCGCTTTCTGCAGGGATTCCTGCTGCGTGCGGCCAATCGCCATCACTTCACCCACAGATTTCATCTGGGTGGTCAGACGGTCGTTCGCGCCAGCGAATTTCTCGAAGTTGAAGCGTGGAATTTTGGTCACAACGTAGTCGATAGACGGTTCGAAGGACGCAGGCGTACGGCCCCCGGTGATGTCGTTCATGAGCTCGTCAAGGGTGTAACCGACCGCCAGTTTCGCCGCCACCTTCGCAATCGGGAAGCCGGTCGCTTTAGAGGCCAGCGCGGAGGAGCGGGACACGCGCGGGTTCATTTCGATAACAATCAGACGGCCGGTTTTCGGGTTCACCGAGAACTGCACGTTAGAACCACCGGTTTCGACGCCGATTTCACGCAGTACCGCCATCGAGGCGTTACGCATGATTTGGTACTCTTTGTCGGTCAGCGTTTGCGCTGGCGCAACGGTAATGGAGTCGCCGGTGTGGATACCCATCGCATCGAAGTTTTCGATGGAGCAGACGATGATGCAGTTGTCGTTTTTATCACGCACCACTTCCATCTCGTACTCTTTCCAGCCAATCAGCGATTCATCAATCAGCAGTTCTTTGGTTGGGGAGAGATCCAGGCCGCGCTCGCAAATCTCTTCAAACTCTTCGCGGTTGTAGGCGATACCGCCGCCAGTGCCGCCCATGGTGAAGGAAGGACGGATGATGCACGGATAACCCACTTCAGCCGCTACGGCCAGTGCCTCTTCCATGTTGTGAGCGATACCGGAACGCGCGGTGTCGAGGCCGATTTTTTTCATCGCCACGTCGAAGCGACGACGGTCTTCTGCTTTATCAATCGCGTCGGCGGTCGCACCAATCATGGTCACGCCGAACTCTTCCAGCACGCCCTGACGCTCCAGCTCCAGTGCGCAGTTCAGCGCAGTCTGGCCACCCATGGTCGGCAGAACCGCATCCGGACGCTCTTTCTCGATGATTTTACGTACCACTTCCCAGTGAATTGGCTCGATGTAGGTTGCATCCGCCATTTCCGGGTCGGTCATGATGGTCGCCGGGTTAGAGTTCACCAGGATAACGCGGTAACCCTCTTCGCGCAGGGCTTTACACGCCTGTGCACCGGAGTAGTCAAATTCACAGGCCTGACCGATAACAATCGGGCCAGCGCCAAGGATCAGGATGCTTTTTATGTCTGTACGTTTTGGCATGGTCTTCTCGGCTCCTGATTATTTAGCGGTCTTACGGTATTGCTCGATAAGTTCGATGAAGTGATCGAACAGCGGTGCGGCATCGTGCGGCCCCGGGCTGGCTTCCGGGTGTCCCTGGAAGCTGAACGCTGGCTTATCGGTACGATGGATCCCCTGCAGGGTGCCATCGAACAGGGATTTGTGCGTCACGCGCAGATTAGCCGGCATTGACGCTTCATCTACTGCGAAGCCGTGGTTCTGTGCCGTAATCATCACCGTGTTGTTGTCGATGTCTTTCACCGGGTGGTTACCACCGTGGTGACCGAACTTCATCTTAATGGTGTTCGCCCCGCTCGCCAGCGCCAGCAACTGATGGCCGAGGCAGATGCCGAATACCGGAATATCGGTTTCGAGGAAGGACTTGATGGCATCGATAGCGTAATCGCACGGTGCCGGGTCGCCAGGACCGTTAGAGAGGAAGATGCCATCCGGGTTCATCTTCAGTACGTCTTCGGCAGAGGTTTTCGCCGGCACCACCGTCAGACGGCAGCCGCGATCAACCAGCATTCGCAGGATATTGCGCTTGGCGCCGAAATCGTAGGCGACCACGTGGAACGGCAGCTCGCTCTCTTTTTTCGCTTCCGGCAGGTCATCTGACAGCGTCCAGCTACCTTGCGTCCAGCTGTATGCTTCAGTGGTCGTCACTTCTTTCGCCAGGTCCATGCCATTCAGGCCCGGGAAGGCTTTCGCTTTTTCCAGCGCCAGCGCCGCATCGAGGTTGTCCCCTGCGATGATGCAGCCGTTCTGTGCACCCTTCTCGCGCAGCAGACGCGTTAACTTACGGGTATCGATATCGGCAATCGCCACAATGTTATGGCGCTTCAGGTAGGAAGAGAGGTCTTCGGTATTGCGGAAGTTGCTGGCAATCAGCGGCAGGTCGCGAATGACCAGGCCTTGCGCATGTACCTGAGAAGATTCTTCGTCAGCAGCATTGGTGCCGACATTGCCGATATGAGGATAAGTAAGAGTAACGATTTGGCGAGAATAGGAAGGATCAGTGAGGATTTCTTGATAACCGGTCATTGAAGTATTGAAAACGACTTCCCCAACCGCCGAACCCGTTGCCCCTATGGCCCGACCGATAAACTGGGTTCCGTCTTCCAGAACCAATAGCGCTGACTTAATCAAAACACCCTCCAGAGAATATTCACTCACTTTATTTGCATATTAATTCACAACCATGTCATAAATCAATGCAAATGTGTTGCCAGCGGATTTTTGGCAAACGGCGGCATTCTGGAGATTTGCCAGGTAAAAGTCAACTCAAAACGGATATTTTAATTATCCTTTTGCAAGCCTGGCGGCCTGAAAAGATGTTAAGCGGCAAAAAGATCAGGTAAATCACGACAGAAAACGCTTGCGTGGTAAGTTTATTGGAATTTCTGGTACGCAGATAACAAAAAGTGGACCAAACGGTCAAAATTTACATATCAGCAACACAAAATGGCGAGATAACATCTATTTTTAGTCAAAAAAGACAAAACCAAACATGGAATGGATAAAATAAAAGGGCAATAAATTATTGCCCTATGCAATCAAAAAGTTACGACTGCAATAACCACATCACGATGGGTAATATCTCTTACAAATTGTTGAGATCGAGCACATCACGCATATCAAAAAGAGCATTTTCTTTGCCTTTCAGCCACAAAGCGGAGCGAACGGCACCATTCGCAAATGTCATGCGGCTGGATGCTTTATGCGTGATCTCTACACGTTCTCCAATATCGGCGAACATCGCAGTATGTTCCCCGACGATGTCACCCGCTCGCACGGTTGCGAAACCAATCGTTCCCGGGACGCGTTCGCCCGTATGGCCTTCGCGGGTATATACCGCGCAGTCTTTTAAATCTTTATCCAGTGCATGCGCAATCGCTTCGCCCATTGCCAGCGCCGTGCCGGAGGGAGCATCGACTTTGTAACGGTGGTGAGCTTCGACAATCTCAATGTCGGTATAATCGCCCATCACTTTTGCGGCCTTCTCCAGCAGCTTAAGCATAACGTTGACGCCCACGCTAAAGTTAGCGGCGAAGACAATAGCAATCTCATGTGACGCATCCTGAATGGCTTGTTTACCGGCTTCATCAAACCCGGTGGTGCCAATCACCATGCCTTTGCCGTGCTGACGGCAAAATGCCAGATGGGTCAGTGTGCCTTCTGGCCGGGTGAAATCGATAAACACATCAAAATCATCTTTCACCGCATCAAGGCTGCTTTGAACGGTAACGCCCGTCTTGCCCGCGCCTGCCAGTTCACCGGCATCGGCCCCAAGAAGCGATGAACCTTCACGTTCCAGTGCTGCGCCCAGCGCTACGCCATCCATCTGAAGTGCCGCCTGAATGAGCTGGCGACCCATACGTCCACCCGCGCCCGCAATAGCGACACGGATCTGTGCATCATGCATAGTTATTCTCTTACGTTAAAATGATGTAAACCGTTTTCAGATTAACCAGCCTTTGTCAGGGCTGCCAACTGAAAACACCGATAATTAGAATTTAACGTGAAACGGACTCAAATATCAGTAAAAGACATGATTTTGTCGTCACGATAAAGTAGCAGATAAAAAAAAGGCCAGCACAGGAGGTGCTGGCCTTTCATCAGAAGAAGGATTATTCCACTTCGCGTGCATCAATACGCAGCTCTTTCGGGACTTCGAAGACGATGTTCTCTTCGCGGCCTTCCAGCGGAACGGCTTCACCACCACCCAGTTCCTGCAGACGGGCGATCACGTTCTGCACCAGGATATCCGGTGCGGAAGCCCCTGCGGTGACACCGACACAGGCCGCGTTTTTCACCCACGCTTCCTGAATGTCCGTCGCGTCGTCAATCAGAAACGCCGCCTTGCCCATGCGCTGCGCCAGTTCGGCCAGACGGTTGGAGTTAGAGGAGTTTTTCGAGCCGACCACCAGCACCACGTCCGCCTGCTCAGCCAGTGCACGCACCGCTTCCTGGCGGTTAGTGGTTGCGTAGCAGATATCATCTTTACGCGGCCCGACGATTTTCGGGAAACGCTGGCGCAATGCGTCAATCACATCCGACGTATCATCAACTGAAAGCGTGGTCTGCGTCATGAACGACAGACGGGCTTCGTTTTTCACGTTCAGCGTAAGCACATCTTCCGGCGACTCCACCAGATACATCCCCCCTTCCGGGTTGCTGTACTGGCCCATCGTGCCCTCGACTTCCGGGTGACCGGCGTGACCAATCAGGATCGACTCTTCACCGCGACGACTGGCGCGCGCCACTTCCATATGCACTTTGGTTACCAACGGACAGGTGGCGTCGAACACCGTTAAATCACGGCTTTTCGCTTCGTTACGTACCGCCTGGGAGACACCGTGTGCGGAGAAAATCAGGATCGCGCCGTCCGGCACTTCGCTGATCTGCTCAATGAAGATTGCACCGCGTTCACGCAGGCTGTCGACCACGTAACGGTTATGTACAACTTCGTGACGCACGTAAATCGGCGCGCCGTAAATCTCCAGCGCGTTTTCAACAATGCTGATAGCGCGGTCTACACCGGCGCAGAAGCCGCGCGGGTTAGCCAACAGGATCTGCATTTCAGGCCTCCAGTACCGGATCGATCTCCAGCACTTCAATATCAAAATGGACGGTGCGCCCGGCAAGAGGATGGTTGAAATCTACGGTGATGGAGTCGCCGTTGATTTCGCGGATCACGCCAGGCATTTCGCTGCCATCCATAGCGGTAAAGAGCATAATCGCCCCGATTTCCGGTTCGCCCGCATCCATAAACTCACGACGAGAGAAGTACTGGATAAGATCCGGGCTTGGCACGCCAAACGCCGCATCCGGCTCCAGCGAAAACGCCTTCTTCTCCCCCTCTTTCAGACCCAGAAGCTGCTGCTCCAGACCTTCAGATAACGACGTATCGCCAAGACGAAACAGGGCTGGTTTGCCGTTATTGCGGGTGGATTCGGCCGTTGAGCCGTCATCCAGTTTCAGCGTGAAGTGAACGAGAACCGCGCTATTGCTTTGTACGGATTTAGACATGCAAATTGCTCGCTTGTTTTGGGTCACCTGTTGCCCGGTGGCGCTGCGCTTACCGGGCCTACGGGAGGCCACAAATTCTGTAGGCCGGGTAAGCGCAGCGCCACCCGGCATTTACAATTAAGCCTGCTCTTTCGCGGCGGGTTTCGGCAAGAAACCTTCCAGCACGATTAACGCCGCACCGATACAAATTGCGCTATCGGCGAGGTTAAAGGTCGCAAAGTGCCAGTCGCCGACGTAGAAGTCGATCATATCGACCACAAAGCCATGCCACAGGCGATCGAACAGGTTACCTAACGCGCCGCCAATGATCAGCGCATAGGCGATGTTGTTCAGCTTTTGTGTCGCTTTCGAACGGTACATCAGCACCGCCAGCACCACACAGATACCGATAGCAATACCCGCGAAGAACCAGCGCTGCCAGCCACCGCTGTCAGCAAGGAAGCTAAACGCTGCGCCATAGTTACGCGCATAGTGCAGATTAAGCGACGGGAACAGCGGAACCGTATCCCCCAGAGCAAAGTTCTGGAGGATCAGGAACTTGCTGCCCAGATCAATAATCAGCACCACCACAACCAGCCACAGCCAGCGCAGTCCTGTTGAACAGAGAGTTTTACTCATCAGGCAAACTTACGTTTTTCGCCGTCACCGGCGACGTTGCTTACACAGCGTCCGCAGATGTCTGCGTGTTCCGCCACCTGGCCGACATCGGTGGTGTAGTGCCAGCAGCGCGGGCACTTCTCACCTTCGGCTTTGCTCAGTGCGACTTTCAGTCCTTTAAGCAGTTCGCTCTGCTGAGCATCAGCAGAAGCGTCGGCATAATCCGCAACTTTCGCACCGGAGGTCAACAGGACAAATCGTAATTCATCGCCCAGCGCCGTCAGTTTGGCCGCCAGCTCAGGTTCTGCGTACAGGGTCACTGCCGCTTCCAGAGAACCACCGACTTTCTTGTCAGCACGCGCCTGTTCAATGACCTTGTTCACTTCGCCACGCACTTTCAGCAGCTCGTCCCAGAAGGCATCGTTCATCGCTTCGGTACTGGAGAGATCGAACAGACCTTCGTACCACTCGCCGGTGAAGACATACTTCTCACGCTCACCTGGCAGGTAGCCCCAGATTTCATCCGCGGTGAAGGACATAATTGGCGCCATCCAGCGCACCAGTGCTTCTGCGATGTGATACAGCGCAGTCTGGCAGCTACGACGCGCCACGCTGTCCGCTTTCGCGGTGTACTGGCGATCTTTGATGATGTCGAGGTAGAACGAGCCCATCTCGATGGAGCAGAAGCGCATCAGGCGCTGCACCACTTCATGGAAATCGTAAGACTCGTATGCCTTAACGATATCTTCCTGCGCCGCTTTCGCACAGCCTACCGCCCAGCGATCCAGCACCACCATCTCTTCCGGTTTCACCATGTCTTTTGCCGGATCGAAACCATTCAGGTTCGCCAGCAGGAAGCGCGCGGTGTTACGGATACGACGATAGCTGTCGGCAGCACGTTTCAGGATCTCATCTGATACCGCCATTTCGCCGGTATAGTCAGTAGATGCCACCCACAGACGCAGAATGTCTGCGCCCAGTTTGTTCATCACGTCCTGCGGAGAAACGGTATTACCGATAGATTTGGACATCTTGCGGCCCTGACCATCGACGGTGAAACCGTGGGTCAGTACCTGACGGTAAGGTGCTTTACCTTTCATGGCGGTGGAGATCATCAGAGATGACATGAACCAGCCACGGTGTTGGTCAGAACCTTCCAGATACATATCAGCAGCGTGACCGGCAAACTCAGGACGCACGTCAACCACGGAGGCGTGAGTAGACCCGGAGTCGAACCACACGTCCAGGGTATCTGGCACTTTCTCGTAGTTGTCCGCGTCAGCGCCCAGGATATCGCGGGCATCGAGATCCCACCACGCCTGAATGCCATCAACTTCAACACGCTTCGCCACTTCTTCCATCAGTTCCAGCGTGTTCGGGTGCAGTTCGTGCGTCTCTTTATGCACGAACAGCGACATCGGCACCCCCCAGGTGCGCTGACGGGAGATACACCAGTCAGGACGGTTAGCCACCATGGATTCAATACGCGCCTGGCCCCAGTCCGGGATCCACTGCACGCCTTTGATCTCTTTCAGAGACTGCTCGCGCAGGCCTTTCTGATCCATGCTGACGAACCACTGTGGGGTCGCACGGAAGATGATCGGCGTCTTGTGACGCCAGCAGCACGGGTAGCTGTGCTGCATTTTCTCAACGTGCAACAGCGCGCCGCGCTCACGCAGCATCTCCACGATGATGTCGTTCGCTTTGAAGACGTTGATACCGTCCAGCGATGGATACGTACCAGGCAGGTATGATCCGTCCGGACCAACCGGGTTCGCGATTTCCAGACCGTATTTCAGGCTGATGTTGTAGTCGTCAGGACCGTGACCACCGGCGGTATGTACTGCACCGGTACCGGCTTCCAGCGTCACGTGGTCGCCCAGGATCGCCGGAACGTCGAAGTCCAGGAACGGGTGTTTGAAGCGCATCAGCTCCAGCGCGTCGCCCTTCACGGTGCCCAGCACGGTGTAGTCGGTGATGTTCGCGCGTTTCAGCACGCTTTCCACCAGATCTTTCGCCAGGATCAGCGCCTGACCGTCAATCTGAACCAGTGCATATTCGAACTCACCGGAGAGGGAGATTGCACGGTTAGCAGGCAGCGTCCATGGGGTGGTGGTCCAGATAACCAGCGAGATCGGACCGCTTACGCCCGGCAGGCCGAATTTACCTTTGATCGCATCCTGATCGACCGCTTCGAAGGCCACGTCGATTGAAGGCGAGGTTTTGTCGTAATACTCAACTTCTGCTTCTGCCAGCGCAGAACGGCAGTCCACGCACCAGTGCACCGGCTTCGCGCCTTTGTGCAGGTGGCCATTGCCGATGATTTTACCCAGCGCACGGATGATGTTGGCTTCGGTTTTGAAGTCCATGGTCAGGTACGGATGCGACCAGTCGCCCAGCACGCCCAGACGAATAAAGTCTGCACGCTGGCCGTCAACCTGAGTGGCCGCGTATTCACGGCATTTCGCACGGAATTCCGCCGCAGTGAATTTCTCACCCGGCTTACCAAACTCCTGCTCAACTTTCAGTTCAATCGGCAGACCGTGGCAATCCCAACCCGGAACGTAAGGCGAGTCATATCCCGCGAGTCCTTTGGACTTCACGATAATGTCTTTCAGAATCTTGTTTACAGAGTGACCAATATGAATGCTGCCATTCGCATATGGAGGGCCATCATGCAGAATGAAGGTTTTTTTGCCTTTCTTGGCTGCACGAATGATGCCGTACAGGTCATCATCGGTCCAACGCGCCAGCATTCCCGGTTCGCGCTTGGCGAGATCGCCGCGCATCGGGAACCCTGTTTCCGGCAAATTCAGGGTTGATTTATAGTCACTCATCAGATTCTCGGTTCCGTATTTATCACGTAGGCATTTAAGCCGGGTTCAAAGCCCAAAAAACTCGCGGGCCGTTAATTCATCTCGCGCGATTTGCGCTTTTAGTTCATCCAGCGAGGCAAATCGCTGCTCATTGCGTATTTTTTTACGCAGTATGACATCTATATGGCGACCGTAGAGGTCCATTACAACGTCCAGCAGATGCACTTCCAGCTGCTGTCGCACACCGGCGACCGTAGGACGTGTGCCAATATTGGCGACACCGTAAAAAGGTTTCTCGCCCAGTCCAGCCACTTCCACCGCATATACCCCTTTAACCGGGGAGACCTGACGACGCAGCGGTATATTCGCCGTCGGGAAACCTATCGTACGGCCCAGCGCATCGCCATGAACCACACGACCAGAAATGGTAAACGGATGCCCCAGCAAATTCTCTGCGGTCTCCAGTTCATCATTGGCCAGCGCCTGACGAACCGCCGTACTGCTGACGCGCACGCCACCTTCGCAAAAGGTCATCGCGCTGGTGACGTCAAAACCATATTCCAGGCCAGCCTTCTGTAATAGCAAGAAATCGCCCTGACGACCAGCGCCAAAGCGGAAATCATCACCCACGGCGAGAAACTGCACGCCAAGGCGCTTGACCAACAGGTCGCTGACGAAATTTTGTGCTGTCAGCGCGGCAAAACGACGATCAAAACGGACACACAATACGAAGTCCACACCGGACTGTGCCAAATAGCGCAACTTCTCGCGCAGGCGAGTAAGTCGGGCAGGCGATTTATCGCCCGCGAACAGTTCCAGCGGCTGCGGCTCGAAAATCATCACTACCACGGGCAGGCCACGTGCCTCCCCTTCTTTACGCAATCCCTGCAACAGCGCCTGATGCCCACGATGCACGCCGTCGAAATTACCAATGGTCAGCACGCACCCGTGGGGGGCTTTGCTGAGATTATGTATGCCGCGTATCAGCTTCATGTCTGGCTCAAAACAGTGAAAATCGCCAAAGTATACCTTGTACAGCGATTAAGGTTAACTGACGATTGTCTGCACAAAACAGAAAGCCGTAATGATTTCATCATGCTGACCTTTCACAGCAAAAAAATCTGTCCGGGAACTGCGATTTTTATGCCGAAAAGCTGTATTCACGAAAGACAAGCTGGTAGAATCCTGCGCCATCACTACGTAACGTAGCGTCGCTAATTAACGGCGCTTATTTGCACAAATCCATTGACAAAAGAAGGCAAAGAGGGCATATTCCTCGGCCTTTGAATTGTCCACATAGATCATATTTGGGAGTTGGACTTGGCTAATATCAAATCAGCTAAGAAACGTGCCGTTCAGTCTGAAAAGGCTCGTAAGCACAACGCAAGCCGTCGCTCTATGATGCGTACTTTCATCAAGAAAGTATACGCAGCAATCGAAGCTGGCGACAAAGCTGCAGCGCAGAACGCATTTAACGAAATGCAACCAATCGTGGATCGTCAGGCTGCTAAAGGTCTGATCCACAAAAACAAAGCAGCGCGTCATAAAGCAAACCTGACCGCGCAGATCAACAAACTGGCTTAATCGCCGCTTGTTGTTGCTTGTTTAAAGAACCCGCTTAACGCGGGTTTTTTTATACCTTCAGTTTGCTGGCGGGGTAAACAGCGCCGAGTAGTCGCGGTTACAGATACGCTGCACCGCCGGGTGTTGAATCATCCTTTCGGCGAAGATGGCGTGGTACTCCTCCATGACGTTATCGACTCTGCCAATCTCGGTAATCTTGTTATCCGAATAGAGATCGTGCATGTACAGCGTCGGCGCAACAAAGATTGCGTTGTGCGCCTCACCAAACGCTTTCATCAGTGCTGCATCATCGAACTCACCCAGGATCTCCACGTTCAGCCCCTGAGAGTTAAACCAGTTCTGCAGCTTACGCCCCAGCATGGAGCGCCTTCCCGGCACCAGCAAGCGGCGTTCTTCCAGACAGGCAGGGAACGGTTTTTCCGGAGGCGGGTTGATGCACCAGAAGCTTACCCCGCATTCACCAATCTTGACCGAAAACAGCCCCTCCTGCTGCGTGGAGTCGATGGGGCAATCCGAGATAATCATATCCAGCTTATGCTGGCTCAACTGCTCCAGCAGCATTTCGTGTGTGGATTCAAAACAGCGCAAATGGATCTGCTCGTCTTCAACCACCGCCGCATCCAGCACGCCGCTCACCAGCCGTTTCGAGAGGGCATCCGCCACGCCCACGTCAAACAGCAAATTAGACTCTTTGCGGTAGTTGACGATATCCAGCATCTCCTGGCTCAGGGTAAACATCTTGTCCGCATAGCGAAAAACCAGTTCACCCAACTCGCTTGGCTCTATCCCACGTCCTTTACGCTTGAACAGCTTGCCTTGCAGGCGTTCTTCCAGAGCTTTGATTTGCCCGGTGATAGTTTGTGGCGTCAGAAAAAGAGCTTCTGCCGCCCCTACCACCGAGCCTTGTTTGTAAACATGCCAGAAATAATAAAGATGGTTGTAATTCAAATGAGACATCGCGTCTTCTCTCCCTGAGTGTATCGGGAGAAGAATGACCTCCTCCCGGTTTTCCGTTATGCCTGGACGGCCTGCCCGGACAACTTCACCTTCAATAAGGTATAACCAATAACTGCGGCCAGTAATGAACCGATAAGAATGGCGAGTTTTGCCCAGATAATCAGCTCAGGCGCGTTTGCACCAAATGCCAGCGTCGAGATAAAGATCGACATGGTAAATCCGATACCGCACAGCACGCCGACCGCCATAATCTGACCAAATGTTGTGCCGTTCGGCAACGATGCCAGCTTAAACTTCAGCGCCAGCCAGCAGAACAGGCTGATCCCCAGCGGTTTACCAATAAACAGCCCGGCAATAATACCCAGCGGCAGCACGGAAGTGAGCCCCTCCAGCGTAACCCCTCCCAGGGAAACACCCGCGTTGGCAAACGCAAACAGCGGCAGGATCATAAAGGCGACCCACGGGTGCAGCACATGCTCCAGTTGTTTGGCCGGTGATTTACCCTCCTGCGGCTTAAGCGGCACAAAGAAGCCGACGATCACCCCGGCCAGCGTGGCATGGACACCCGATTTCAGCACCGCCGTCCACAACACCATCCCCACAAGGATGTAAATTCCAATGCGACGGACATTGAAAATGTTCAACAGCGCCAGAACGGCAATCGCCCCTGCTGCCACGCTCAGCGACAGAATCGACAGATCGCTGGTGTAGAACAGCGCGATAATGACGATAGCCCCCAGGTCATCAATGATCGCCAGCGCCATCAGGAAGATTTTCAGTGCAACCGGAACCCGGCTCCCGAGCAACGCTAAAACGCCAAGCGCAAACGCGATATCCGTTGCCGCCGGGATCGCCCACCCGTCACGCGCGACAGGATCCTGCCAGGCAAACGCGAGGAAGAGCAGCGCCGGAACAACCATCCCGCCAATGGCGGCGATCACCGGAAACGCTGCGCGCTGGCGGCTGGCCAACGAGCCCATCACCAGTTCACGTTTCACCTCAAGCCCCACCAGCAGGAAGAACACCGCCATCAGCGCATCGTTGATCAACAGCAGCATGTTCTTGTTAATTTCCAGCGCGCCGACCTTAAGCTCGACGGGCGTTTCCAGAAATGCGTGATAGAGATCGCGCGTCATGCCCATGTTGGCGAGCAGCATCGCGGCCGCAGCAGCAATAATCAGGATCACGCCGCCGGATGCTTCACTGCTAAAGAAACGGTGTAGTAATTTCACGTTAATTCTCTCTTTTACAACAATACCTCGATAAAACCATAATATCAGCGCAAACAAATCGGTAAAAACAGATTAATATTGAATATATACTCAGTTTAACCGAGCTTTCGAACAAGAAATAAAAAACCCGGAATCGCTTCCGGGTTTTTAAAGGATAGTAACCAGCTAACGATTTAGCGGGTCAAATCATCGAAGAATTTTTTGACGCCATCGAAGAAGCTTTTGGAGCGTGGGCTGTTTTTCTCACCCGTCGGGCCGCCAAAGCTTTCCTGCAGCTCTTTTAACAGCTGTTTCTGCTTGTCGTTCAGGCCAACCGGGGTTTCAACCACCACGCGGCACAACAGGTCGCCCTGCGCACCACCGCGAACGGATTTCACGCCTTTACCGCGCATGCGGAACAGCTTACCGGTCTGCGTTTCGCCTGGGATTTTCAGGTTCACGCGCCCATCCAGCGTAGGCACTTCAATTTCGCCACCAAGCGCTGCCATAGCAAAGTTGATCGGGACTTCACAGTAGAGGTTGTTGCCTTCACGCTCAAAGATAGCGTGCTGTTTCACCTGAACCTGAACGTACAGATCGCCTGCTGGTGCACCGTGCTCGCCTGCTTCGCCTTCACCTGCCAGACGGATGCGGTCGCCCGTATCTACGCCAGCCGGGATTTTAACGGACAGGGTTTTGGTTTTCTCAACGCGACCGTGGCCGTGGCATTTGGTGCATGGATCTTTAATCAGCGTCCCACGACCATGACAGTGCGGACATGCCTGCTGAACTGCGAAAAAGCCCTGACGCATCTGCACCTGACCGGAACCGTGACAGGTTGGACAGGTTTGTGGCTGCGTACCCGCTTTCGCACCGCTGCCATGGCAAACGTCACACTCTTCCAGCGTCGGGATACGGATCTCTTTGGTGACACCGCGAACGGCCTCTTCCAGCGTCAGCTCCATGTTGTAGCGCAGATCCGCACCACGCGCTGCGCGTTGACGACCGCGGCCACCACCGAAGATATCGCCGAAAACATCGCCAAAGATATCGCTGAAATCAGCGCCGCCGCCAAAGCCGCCGCCACCGAATCCACCGCCACCCATGCCGCCCTGTTCAAAGGCTGCGTGACCGTACTGGTCATAGGCCGCACGTTTTTGTGCATCGGTCAGGACTTCGTAGGCTTCTTTGATCTCTTTAAATTTAGCTTCAGCCTCTTTGTCACCCTGATTGCGATCCGGGTGGAATTTCATGGCCAGGCGCTTATACGCCTTTTTGATTTCACGCTCTTCCGCAGTTTTCGGAACGCCTAAAATCTCGTAATAGTCTTGCTTTGCCATTGGTTTTTTTAAGCCCCTTAACATGCGAGCACGGGCGTGGAGAGTTCTCCTACGCCCGTGCCGATTAATTACCCTGCATCAGGGCGATTATTTTTTGTCTTTAACTTCTTCGAACTCAGCGTCGACAACGTCGTCGTCTTTCGCGTTGTTCGCTGAAGCGTCAGCGCCTGCCTGCTGCTGGGCATGCTGCTGCTGAGCGATTTCCATCAGCTTCTGAGAAGCCTGTGCCAGCTCCTGCATCTTCGCTTCGATATCCGCTTTGTCTTCGCCTTTCAGAGACGTTTCCAGCGCGCTCAGTGCAGCTTCGATAGCAGTTTTGTCTTCCGCTGGCAGTTTATCGCCTGCTTCTTCAACCTGCTTACGGGTGCTGTGCAGCAGATGGTCACCCTGGTTACGGGTCTGAACCAGTTCTTCGAACTTACGGTCAGATTCCGCGTTGGCTTCCGCTTCACGAACCATTTTCTGGATCTCTTCCTCGTTCAGACCGGAAGAGGCCTTAATGGTGATCTTCTGCTCTTTACCGCTGTTTTTGTCTTTCGCGGAAACGTGCAGAATACCGTCAGCATCGATATCGAAGGTCACTTCGATCTGCGGCATGCCGCGTGGTGCCGGGTTAATACCATCCAGGTTGAACTGACCCAGAGATTTGTTATCAGACGCACGCTTACGCTCACCCTGCAGCACATGGATGGTTACCGCAGACTGGTTATCTTCAGCGGTAGAGAACACCTGGCTGTGCTTGGTTGGGATGGTGGTGTTTTTGCTGATCAGCGCCGTCATTACGCCACCCATGGTCTCGATACCCAGAGACAGTGGGGTAACGTCCAGCAGCAGAACGTCTTTAACATCACCGGTCAACACGCCGCCCTGAACCGCAGCACCAATTGCCACTGCTTCATCCGGGTTAACGTCTTTACGTGGTTCTTTACCAAAGAATTCAGCCACTTTCTTCTGAACCATTGGCATACGGGTCTGGCCACCAACGAGGATAACGTCGTTGATATCAGACACGGACAGGCCAGCATCCTGCAGTGCAACTTTCAGTGGCTCGATAGAACGGTTCACCAGGTCTTCTACCAGGCTTTCCAGTTTCGCACGGGTCACTTTGATGTTCATGTGTTTAGGACCGGTCGCGTCTGCTGTAATGTACGGCAGGTTCACGTCGGTCTGCTGAGCGGAAGAGAGTTCGATCTTCGCTTTCTCAGCGGCTTCTTTCAGGCGCTGCATAGCCAGCGGGTCGTTACGCAGGTCAATGCCCTGATCTTTCTTAAATTCGTCAACGAGATAGTTGATCAGACGGGTATCGAAGTCTTCACCACCCAGGTGCGTATCACCGTTGGTTGCCAGAACTTCGAAGGTTTTTTCGCCGTCTACTTCGTCGATTTCGATAATAGAGATATCGAAGGTACCACCACCCAGGTCGTAAACCGCGATAGTACGGTTGCCAACTTCTTTATCCAGACCGTAAGCCAGAGCAGCAGCGGTTGGTTCGTTGATGATACGTTTTACTTCCAGACCTGCGATACGGCCAGCATCTTTGGTTGCCTGACGCTGAGCATCGTTGAAGTACGCAGGAACGGTGATAACAGCTTCAGTTACCGGCTCACCCAAGTAATCTTCTGCGGTTTTCTTCATTTTTTTCAGCACTTCTGCAGAGATCTGAGGTGGTGCTGTTTTGGTGCCTTTCACATCAAGCCATGCATCGCCGTTATCTGCTGCGATGATTTTGTAAGGCATGATAGAAACGTCACGCTGAACTTCTTCGTCCTGGAAGCGGCGGCCAATCAGGCGTTTAATCGCAAACAGGGTGTTTTGCGGGTTCGTCACTGCCTGACGTTTAGCCGGCTGACCAACCAGAGTTTCACCATCCTGGGTATAGGCAATGATAGAAGGCGTGGTGCGATCGCCCTCGGCGTTCTCCAGCACACGTGCAGTAGTGCCATCCATAATCGCTACACAAGAGTTGGTAGTACCCAGGTCGATACCAATAATTTTACCCATCTAAACGTCTCCACTAAAAATTCAGTCAACATGTGGTTGTGTACCTGTAATAAGGGCAGAACGTGCTTTTTCAACTGCCCAGATTTGATTTTTTTCAGGTCCACACACTGCGGTTGCTTACAAGATGGGGTCGCAACGTCATCCATCAAGGGGGGAAGGATAAAAAAAATTTTAATTTCACCCTGACGAGATCATAGACGGCATCGTTTGCGCCCATTATGATGCCGCGCCCCTTCAGGGAGTACTGTCGCGGGTTTAACCATTTCACCATATTAATGATGATTTTTTTGAGGACTTATGGGCAACACTAAGTTGGCTAATCCGGCTCCGCTGGGCCTGATGGGTTTTGGCATGACCACCATTCTGCTGAACCTGCACAACATCGGGATGTTCCCGATGGACGGCATTATCCTGGCGATGGGCATTTTTTACGGCGGTATCGCGCAAATCTTCGCGGGCCTGCTGGAATATAAGAAAGGCAATACCTTCGGCTTAACCGCCTTTACCTCTTACGGTTCCTTCTGGCTGACCCTGGTCGCCATTCTGCTGATGCCTAAAATGGGCCTGGCAGAGGCGGCAAACGCCCATTTCCTGGGCGTTTACCTGGGCCTGTGGGGTGTCTTCACCCTGTTCATGTTCTTCGGCACCCTCAAGGGTAACCGCGCACTGCAGTTTGTCTTCCTGAGCCTGACCGTGCTGTTCGCCCTGCTGGCGATTGGTCATCTGGTGGACAACGAAGGCATCGTTCACGTTGCAGGCTGGATTGGTCTGGTTTGCGGCGCAAGCGCTATCTACCTGGCAATGGGTGAAGTGCTGAACGAGCAGTTTGACCGCACCATTTTACCGATTGGTGAAAAACACTGATCCCTCTGTCGTGTCCGCCTCGCGGGCACGACATTCTCCCATCTGGCGAAGCCAAATCCCCAACACCAGCCCCATCAGCGACAACGCCAGCACATACCAGGCAGGTGCCAGCGGTGACACGCCCATCAATACCGTAACCGCAATCGGCGTCAGTCCACCGAAGATGGCATATGAAACATTGTATGAGAATGAGATCCCGGTGAAGCGGACTTCTGGCGGGAAGGCCCGAACCATCACATAAGGCACCGCCCCCACCACGCCAACACACAGCCCTACCACGCCGTATAAAAGGAACAGCTGTTCAGGATGACTCCCGGCCAGATGGTAAAACGCCCAGCTTGAGCCCGCCAGTAACAGGCTGCCGACGATAAAGGTTACGCTGGCACCGAAACGATCCGCAGCCAGCCCGGCGGCCAGGCAGCCGAAGCAGAGCATAACCGTGGCAATACTGTTCGCCTGTAAGGTCACCGCCGGGGCAAAGCCGTACTGCTTTTGCAGCCAGACCGGCGACATCAAAATCACCACCACAATGCCTGCCGAGAGCAACCAGGTAAGCAGCATAGACACAACCACCGCTTTTTTATGACGCACCACGACGGCTTTGACGGGCAACTCCTGTGCCAGCGCTTTGCGCTGCTGCATTTCGAGGATAATCGGTGTCTCCTGGAGCCAACGGCGCAGGTACATCGCCACCAGGCCAAACGCCCCGCCCAGCAGGAACGGCAGACGCCAGCCCCAGTCGTGTACGGCCTGTTGCGTCATGCTGGTATTCACAATTGTCGCGACGACGGAACCGAGCAAAATCCCCACCGTTAACCCTGCGGTTAAGGTTCCGCAGGCGATACCAATGCGGCGCGCCGGAACATGCTCCGCGACAAACACCCACGCCCCCGGCACTTCACCGCCGATGGCCGCCCCCTGAAGAATACGCATCAGCAGCAACAATAACGGGGCGAGAATGCCCATCGAGGCGTAGGTTGGCAGCAGACCAATGGCCAACGTCGGCACGGCCATCAGCAGGATACTGAGGGTAAACATCTTTTTGCGCCCGACAAGATCGCCAAAGTGCGCCATCACAATCCCCCCAAGAGGACGCGCCAGATACCCAGCAGCAAAAATACCGAAGGTTTGCACCTGACGCAGCCATTCCGGGATATCCGCCGGGAAGAACAACTCCCCCACCACAGCGGCAAAGAAAACAAAGATGATGAAATCGTAAAACTCCAGCGCGCCGCCCAGGGCCGCGAGCGTAAGAGTTTTGTAGTCCTGTCGATTCAGAGGTCGGGTGTTATGTGACATAGCGAACCATTTAGCGTGTGTTGTGGAATTATTATTACAGCTATCGTAAAGAAAAAATTACTATACCGTAAAACTTTTAGCACACCACAGCAGCTTCAGCTAATGTCACATAATGATTATTTTCAGGAGATTGTTTCGCGGCGTGCGCTTTTAGGACGAAATGCTGCTACTACTTTGTCGTCGGTTTCGACATACGGCCCGTCCAGCAGCTGTATACAATACGGTACACTTGCAAAGATCCCATGGACGATCACGCTGCCATCATCCGCTTTTAACCCTTCCAGCGTCTCTTTGATCGACTTAGGCTGGCCCGGCAGATTCAGGATCAGCGCCTGCTTGCGAATCACCCCCACCTGACGGGAGAGGATCGCCGTTGGAACAAAGTGCAGGCTAATCTGGCGCATCTGTTCACCGAAGCCCGGCATTTCACGGTCAGCTATAGCAAGCGTAGCATCTGGTGTCACATCACGACGTGCAGGACCGGTTCCGCCGGTGGTCAGCACCAGGTGGCAGCTCATCTCATCCACCAGCTCACACAACGTCTGCTCGATGATCGGCTGTTCGTCCGGGATCAGGCGGGTCTGGATTTCAAACGGGGTGGTCAGCGCGCTACCCAGCCACTCTTCAAGAGCAGGGATGCCTTTATCCTGATAAACACCGCTTGAGGCGCGGTCAGAAATCGACACTAAGCCGATGCGTAAGGTATTCATATCCATTCCATTCAAAAAGTACTGATTAAAGGGAATGATACACGCAGAGGGGAATTTCAGACAGAGTACGAAAGAAGTCGCGTGACCGGGAGCCCGGTCACGCAGAATGATTACAGCAGATCGCCGATCATTTTTTCCAGTTTTTCCTGGTCAATAGCAAACTTACGGATACCGTCAGCCAGTTTGTCTACCGCCATTGGATCCTGGTTGTGCTGCCACAGGAACTCGGATTCAGTGATACGCTCTGGACGCGCTTTCACTTCACCGGTGTAAGACAGTTTACGCTCGATGGTGCCTTCGCTTTCAGCCAGCTCTTTCAGCAGCGCTGGTGCGATGGTCAGGCGGTCACAGCCAGCCAGTTCGATGATTTCGCCGACGTTACGGAAGCTTGCGCCCATAACAACGGTCTCATAACCGTGCTGTTTGTAGTATTCGTAGATTTCAGTCACGGAAATCACGCCTGGGTCTTCAGACGCGGCGTACTCTTTTTTGTCGGTATTGGCTTTGTACCAGTCCAGAATACGACCCACGAACGGAGAAATCAGGTATACGCCCGCTTCCGCACATGCACGCGCCTGCGCGAAGGAGAACAGCAACGTCAGGTTACAGTTGATACCGTCTTTTTCCAGCTGTTCAGCAGCGCGGATACCCTGCCAGGTAGAAGCCAGTTTGATCAGGATACGGTCATTGCTGATACCCGCATCGTTATACATTTTGATCAGACGTTTGGCTTTCGCGATAGACGCTTCGGTGTCGTAGGAGAGACGCGCATCCACTTCGGTAGAGATGCGGCCAGGAACCAGTTTAAGGATCTCCAGACCGATGTTCACTGCCAGTTTATCAGTGGCATCCACAACCTGCTGCGCGCGGTCGTTGCTCTGTGCTTTCGCCCAGGTTACAGCGTCGTCAATCAGTTTGCGATACTCAGGGATCTGCGCGGCGTTAAGGATCAGAGAAGGGTTAGTTGTGGCATCCTGCGGCTGGTACAGCTTCATTGCCGCGATATCTCCGGTGTCAGCTACGACAGTGGTGAACTGACGAAGGGAGGTCAATTTATCCGTCATGATAGTGTTTCTCTTTTAACGTGCCCTGGATAATTCACGCTACCGACAGCATGCCTGCAGCGGAAAAATGACAGGTTTACTTGTTAGGGGGATGTAACCGGTCTGCCCTGATGATAACACGACAGAGGGGTAGCGCAACCGCAGACAGTGCGCTTAGCCAATGTATGATAAACTCGGAATATTAAGAGGTAGCTACGTAACAGTACGCCCAATATGTGGTAGCGCTTACATCCTTATCCTGGCATCAACATGAGGGACGTTAATGCCTGATTTCTTTTTCTTTATTAACGAAGTGCTCTGGGGTTCGATAATGATATACCTGCTTCTGGCAGCAGGTATATGGTTTACGTTACGCAGCGGTTTTATCCAGTTTCGTTATATCCGCAAATTTGGCAGAAGTCTGAAAAACAGCGTCACGCCACAACCCGGTGGATTAACCTCGTTCCAGGCGCTGTGCACCAGCCTTGCGGCACGGCTTGGCAGCGGTAACCTGGCGGGGGTCGCGCTGGCTATCAGCGCCGGTGGGCCGGGGGCGGTTTTCTGGATGTGGGTGACGGCAATTATCGGCATGGCAACGTCCTTTGCCGAATGCTCTCTCGCCCAGCTCTATAAAGAAAAAGATCATCATGGCCAGTTTCGCGGTGGCCCTGCCTGGTACATGGCGCGCGGCTTAGGGATGCGCTGGATGGGCGTGCTGTTCTCGCTTTTCTTACTCGTCGCCTATGGCCTGATTTTCAACACCGTCCAGGCAAATTCTGTCGCCCATGCCCTGCGCTATGCCTTCGCCTGTCCGGAATGGCTCACCGGCGCGGGGTTAGCCCTCTGCATACTGCTGACCATCTCTACCGGTCTTAAGGGTACAGCCCGCCTGATGCAGTGGCTGGTTCCCATTATGGCCTTGCTCTGGGTTGCGGCCAGCCTGCTGGTCGCTGCGTTGCATATCGACCAGGTGCCGGATGTGATTGCGACCATTTTCAGCAGCGCCTTTGGCTGGCGTGAAGCGGCTTCGGGTGCGCTGGGCTATACCTTTAGCCAGGCGCTGATGGCGGGTTTTCAGCGCGGTATGTTCTCTAACGAAGCCGGAATGGGGTCTATCCCCAATGCCGCGGCGGCGGCGGCTTCCTGGCCCCCTCACCCGGCCGCGCAAGGCATTGTGCAAATGATTGGGGTCTTCACGGACACGATTATTATCTGCTCCTCCAGCGCCATGATCTTGCTGCTGGCAGGCCCAATCTCTCACTCATCGGAAGCCGGCGGGATACAGCTTCTTCAGCAGGCGCTGGTGAACCTTACCGGTGGCTGGGGAGCGGGATTTGTTTCGCTCATTCTGCTGTTGTTCGCCTTCAGCTCGATGGTCGTCAATTACCTTTACGCCGAGAACAACCTCATTTTCCTGAAGCTCAACTCTCGCCCCATGCTCAACCTGTTGCGCCTGGGCATGTTGCTGATGGTCATCGTGGGCTCTCTGCTTAGCATGCCGGTGGTCTGGCAACTGGCTGACGTGATTATGGCGCTGATGGCGATCACCAACCTGACGGCGATTTTGCTGCTCTCGCCCGTAGTCACCCTCATCGCCCGGGACTACCTTCGCCAGCGCAAGCTGGGGGTTCCGCCGGTGTTTGACGCCTCGCGCTATCCCGAAATCAAGTCGCAGATTGCGCCCGGCACGTGGGATGATTTGCCGCGGCAATAACAGCTATCGATCAATTCAGGGCGATTTTTTGCTAAAGTCGCCTTAAATTTCCTGCAAGGACTGGATATGCTGATTCTGATTTCACCTGCAAAAACGCTCGACTACCAGAGCCCGCTCGCGACCGAGCGTTATACCCAGCCTGAACTGCTGGACTACTCGCAACAGTTGATTCACGAGGCGCGTAAGCTCTCCGCGCCGCAAATCGCCTCGCTGATGAGCATCAGTGATAAGCTCGCCGATCTCAACGCGACCCGCTTCCATGAGTGGCATCCTGACTTTACTCCTGCGAATGCGCGCCAGGCGCTTCTGGCCTTCAAGGGCGATGTCTATACCGGCCTGCAGGCAGAAGAGTTCAGCGAAGCCGATTTCGATTTTGCCCAGCAGCATCTGCGTATGCTTTCAGGCCTGTACGGCGTGCTGCGCCCGCTGGATCTGATGCAGCCCTATCGTCTGGAGATGGGCATCCGCCTGGAAAACGCCAAAGGCAAAGATCTGTACCATTTCTGGGGCGACATTATCACCGATAAGCTGAACGCAGCCCTGCACGCGCAGGGGGATAACGTGGTGATTAACCTCGCCTCCGATGAATACTTCAAATCGGTGAAGCCGAAGAAGCTCAATGCGGAAATTATTAAACCGGTCTTCCTTGATGAGAAAAACGGCAAGTTTAAAGTCATCAGCTTCTATGCCAAAAAAGCGCGTGGCCTGATGAGCCGCTACATCATTCAAAACCGCCTGACGAAGCCAGAGCAGCTCACCGGATTCAACAGCGAGGGCTATTTCTTTGACGAGGAATCGTCAGGGAAAGGGGAACTGGTGTTTAAGCGTCACGAACAGTAAAAAAACAACCCCGCCTGCTGGCGGGGTTTGTATTAGTGATGCTTCCAGTCCGGGCCTGGTCGGTGATCGTCGTGGCGGTGGTCATGACGATCGTCACGATCGCGATGCTCATCATGTGGACGCCAGTGGTTATCGCGCCACTCATAGTGCGCCTTCCACCAGTCATGGTCGCGCCAGCGGCCGCCGTCCCAGTAATGGCCGTTATTATCCCGATCGCCAATCTGCAGTTTAACCGCCGGATCCAGGGTGATTTCGGATGCCTGTACCGCCATGGGAGCGACCAGCATCAGTGAAAGCGCAATCAGCGCAGGTTTCAGTTTAGACATCGGTGACTCCTTATGATTCTTGCCCAACGTGGGCCGATGTAAGGAGATTACGTGAGGGGAACCGGAGATGTTATTCTCTGCAATCCTAAACGCTAAGTGACCGCATTTATTGGGAATTTCTGCTTTTTCCCTGCTATTTTTCTCCTTATTTTCTTCACAAAAAAGCCGGGTGATGCTTCGCTTACCCGGCCTACGATTGAGATTGTTGCAGGCCCGGTAAGCGCAGCGCCACCGGGCAAAAAATCACGCTCGAGTCATCATCAGCTTACGCAGCGCGGCAAAATCCGCCGGCAACTCATGAGAGAGCAGCGGCAGGTCAGCGCGATCCGCCAGCTCTTTCGGCAGCGGCAGCGTTTCACCCAGAATCTCTTCCACGCTCTCTTTGAATTTTGCCGGATGCGCCGTCCCCAGGAACAGGCCATACTCGCCAGGATTAAGCTGGTCGCGCAGCGCACGGTAAGCAATCGCCGCATGCGGTTCAGAGGTATACCCCACCGCTTTCAGCTCACGCATGGTGCTTTTGGTGGTTTCATCGGTGACCGCCGCATAGCCCAGATCGCCCAGACGCCACACTTTACGGCGGAACAGCTCTTCCACGCGCGGCCAGTTGTTTGGCTGTGACACGTCCATCGCGTTAGAGAGCGTCGCCTGGGTCGCGTTCGGCGCCCATTTACCGTCTTTCAGGAAGCGTGGCACGGTGTCGTTGGCGTTGGTCGCCGCAATAAAGCGTTTCACCGGCAGCCCGAGGGATTTCGCCAGCAGGCCCGCGGTCAGGTCGCCAAAGTTTCCGCTCGGTACCGAAACCACCAGCTGATTACGCGCCTCTTGCGGCAGTTGGGCAACAGCTTCGAAGTAGTAGCAAATCTGCGCCAGCAGACGGCTGATGTTAATGGAGTTAGCAGAGTTGAGCCCCAGCGCGGCTTTCAGCTCTTCATCGTCGAAGGCCTGTTTCACCAGCGCCTGACAGGCATCGAAGTCGCCATCTACCGCCACGGTTTCAATGTTGCCGCCGAGGGTGCAGAACAGTTTTTCCTGGAGCGGGCTGATCTTGCCTTTCGGATAGAGGATCACCACGCGGACGTTCTTCAGACCGTAAAAAGCATGCGCCACGGCGGCACCGGTATCCCCGGAGGTGGCGGTCAAAATGGTGACCGGCTTGTCGCCGCTGATGTGGGTAAGCATCTGCGCCATAAAGCGGCCGCCGAAGTCTTTAAACGCCAGCGTTGGGCCGTGGAACAGCTCCAGACAGCCCACATCCGGCTCAACCTGCTGAACCGGTGCCGGGAAGGCGAACGCCGCACGTACGCGCTCTTCCAGCAACTCCTGCGGGATTTCGTCGCCGATAAACGCAGACAAAATTTTTGTGCTGCGCGTGACAAAGTCCTGCTTCAACAGCTCATCAATGTCGGTCAGCTGGAATTCAGGGAGATCGTGAGGGAAGAACAGCCCCTGATTTTTGCCCAGTCCCTGAGTCACCGCCTGCGCGAAGCTGACCTGCTCGTTATGATCTTTCAGATTGTAGAGTTTCATTCGTTATCCCAGTACTCGTGCGCCAGCCGTGTCCAGACGGCAAATATGAACAAAGCCTTCCTGATTTTGCAGGTAGTGTTTAGAGAGCCAGTCCGCCACGCGCTGCGCGGTGTCTGGCTTATCGCACAGGGCGAACAGCGTCGGGCCGGAGCCGGAGATGCCGCACGCCTGCGCGCCAATATCAAGCGATGCCTGTCGCGCCTCATTAAAGCCAGGCAGCAACTTCGTACGATACGGTTCGGCAATCACATCTTTCATCAATTTCGCCGCCAGCTGTGGCTGACGGGTATAACAGGCGTGAATAAAGCCTGCCAGATGACGCCCGTGGGCGATGCAGTCCTGACGGCGATACTGCGCAGGCAGGATCGCCCGCGCTTCCGCGGTAGACACTTTGATACCCGGGTAGGCCAGCACCCACAGCCACTCATCAAACCCTGGCACCTGCTGGCTGATGATGCCATTTTCTTCGATCATCAATTGCATACCGCCGAGGAAACACGGCGCGACGTTATCGTAGTGGATACTGCCAGAGATGCGGCCTTCCAGCTCACCCATTAACCCCAGCAGACGGCTATTGTTCAGGGGTTTGCCGCAGTGCTCATTCATCGCCACCAGCGCGGCCACAACAGAGCAGGCACTTGATCCCAGGCCAGAGCCAATCGGCATACTTTTTTCCAGTGTCATGGCGACCGGCACGTTTTTCCCGATCTCCTGACAGAAACGCTCCCAGCACTGATAGACAATATTCTCGCGCGGTTCGGACGGCAGCTTGCTGGCAAAACGTCCCACGTTATTCAGGCTGAAGCTTTCTGCTGCTTCCACCGTGACCGTATCGCCCAATAGTGAACCGTCCACCGGCGTCACCGCCGCACCCAGCACATCAAACCCGACGCTCATATTGGCGCTGGAAGCCGGGGCATAAACTTTGACCATGTTAAACTCCTAACTTCCATGACAGGGTACGCAGCAGATCGGCAAACACACCCGCCGCCGTAACATCGTTCCCTGCGCCATAGCCGCGAAGCACCAGCGGCAATGGCTGATAATAGTGGCTGTAAAACGCCAGGGCGTTTTCGCCGTTTTTGACTTTGTACAGCGGATCGTTGCCATCGACTTCGGCAATCTTCACCCGGCACACGCCATCTTCTTCAATGTTGCCAACATAGCGCAATACCTTACCTTCATCACGGGCTTTCGCCACGCGTGCGGCAAAAGCGTCATCCAGCTGCGGTAAATTATCCATAAAGGCGCTGACGTCACCGCTGCTGTCAAATTCAGCCGGCAGCACGGGTTCTATCACGATATCGGAAAGCTCCAGTTCACGGCCCGTTTCGCGCGCCAGAATAAGCAGTTTGCGCGCCACGTCCATACCGGAGAGATCGTCACGCGGATCCGGCTCGGTGTAGCCCAGTTCACGCGCGGCGCGGGTTGCTTCTGAGAGGCTCATCCCTTCATCCAGCTTACCGAAAATAAAGGACAGCGAACCGGAGAGAATGCCGGAGAAACGTTGCAGTTCGTCGCCCGCGTTCAGCAGGTTCTGCAGGTTTTCGATAACCGGCAGCCCCGCCCCCACGTTAGTGTCGTATAGGAACTTGCGGCGCGATTTGCTCGCCGCCAGACGCAGCTGGTGATAGTAATCCATCGACGAGGTGTTGGCCTTTTTGTTCGGCGTGACCACATGGAAGCCTTCGCGCAGGAAGTCCGCGTACTGATCGGCAACCGCCTGGTTCGACGTACAATCGACAATCACCGGGTTCAGCAGGTGATACTCTTTCACCAGACGGATCAGACGCCCCAGGTTGAACGGCTCTTTTGCCTCGTTCAACTCGGCCTGCCAGTTTTCCAGGTTCAGCCCGTGAACGTTGGTCAACAGCGCTTTTGAGTTGGCGATCCCGCAGACGCGCAGATCGATATGCTTCTTCTTCAGCCACTCCTGCTGACGCTTCACCTGCTCCAGCAGCGCACCGCCAACGCCGCCCACGCCAATCAGGAACAGCTCAATCACCTGATCGGTGTTGAACAGCATCTGATGAACCACGCGTACGCCGGTAGTCGCATCATCGTTATCCACCGCCACCGAAATAGAACGTTCGGATGAGCCCTGGGCAATCGCCACGATATTAATATTGGCACGCGCCAGCGCGGCAAAGAACTTGGCGGAGATACCGCGCAGCGTGCGCATACCGTCGCCAACCACGGAGATAACCGCAAGACGTTCCTGAATGGATAACGGCTCCAGCAGCTCTTCTTTCAGCTCCAGATAGAACTCTTCTTCCAGCGCACGACGGGCGCGCAGGCAGTCACCCTGCGGCACGCAGAAGCTGATGCTGTATTCCGATGAGGACTGGGTGATCAGCACAACAGAGATCCCGTTGCGTGACATTGCGGCAAACACGCGCGCCGCCATGCCAACCATCCCTTTCATACCAGGCCCGGAGACGCTGAACATTGCCATGTTGTTGAGGTTAGAGATGCCTTTCACCGGCAGGCCATCTTCGTCGGTGCTGGCGCCAATCAGCGTGCCAGGCGCTTGCGGGTTACCGGTATTTTTAATCAGGCAAGGGATCTGGAACTGGGCAATGGGGGAGATGGTACGAGGGTGAAGCACTTTAGCGCCGAAGTAGGAAAGCTCCATCGCCTCCTGGTAAGACATCGACTTCAGCAGCCTGGCGTCCGGTACCTGGCGCGGGTCGCAGGTGTATACGCCGTCAACGTCAGTCCAGATCTCGCAACAGTCCGCGCGTAAACAGGCGGCCAGCACAGCAGCAGAGTAATCAGAGCCGTTACGGCCCAGCACCACCAGTTCACCCTTTTCATTGCCGGCGGTGAAGCCCGCCATCAGGATCATATGGTCAGAAGGAATTTTGCTCGCAGCGATGCGGCGGGTTGATTCAGCAATATCAACGGTGGATTCGAGGTAGTGGCCCACCGCCAGCAGTTTTTCAACCGGATCAATCACCGTGACGTGATGGCCGCGCGCTTCCAGCAGGCCCGCCATGATGGCGATAGAGAGTTTCTCACCGCGGCAAATTAACGCTGCGTTGATGCTGTCCGGGCACTGACCCAGCAGGCTGATACCGTGCAGCACATGTTTAATCTGGGCAAATTCTTGTTCTACGAAGGCTTTCAGCTGTACGAGCGGGAAACCTGGCTGTGCCTCCGCCAGCCCCTGCAGCAGCTCGGCGAAGATACGCTCGGCATCGCTAATGTTCGGAAGTGCATCCTGACCGCCAATGGTCTTTTCAATCATCGCCACCAGGTGGTTAGTGATTTTTGCCGGCGCAGAGAGAACGGTCGCGACCTGTCCCTGCCTGGCGTTGCTCTCCAGGATATCGGCAACGCGCAGAAAGCGTTCTGCATTTGCCACTGATGTACCGCCGAACTTCAACACTCGCATGGTTCTACCTCGTTTCCTTTAGCCGAAAAAAAAGCCCGCACTGTTCAGGTGCGGGCTTTTTTCTGTTTTTCCTGTACGCGTCAGCCCGCATCGTTACCTGTGGTAATGATGATGGTTGTGGTAATGGTGGTGATGCTGATGCGTTTCATGGATGTTGTGTACTCTGTCATTATTATCTGTCTGTGCTGTATTCTTTTAGGGTTAAAGGATCGGGCACCTTAAGTCAATGAATTTTTAATTTGATCACAATTCAGCGCATTCTTACGTCCCGCTGCGTGCAGATTTATTTTCATCCGATTCCGCCAGAGGCAACCCTTAACGTCAGACGCTTACGCCATAGTAAAAACTTATGGCAGCATTTTACTCGGCTAATTTTTTTTCGATATCGTGCAGCAAACGGTGCAGCATTGCCGTATCGCGCTGCTCCAGACGCCCAAGACGCTGCTGCAGCCAGTCAGCCATTTTTTGGTCATCCGCCACGCCAAGTTGCATCAGCAGGTTGTCAACGCGCGTACGCAGCGCGGCCAGCTGGTTTTCGTCGGTACCCACCGCTTGCGGTTGAGGAATTTGTATTAAGGACGCTAATTGATAGCAATAGACCATCACCGCCTGGCCTAAATTCAGGGACGGGTAATCCGCGACCATCGGAGCCCCCGTCAGCACATCCGCGAGCGCCAGTTCGTCGTTTGTTAATCCTGAATCTTCCCGCCCAAACACCAGCGCCGCTTTTTCCAGCCACTGGCTTTTCTCGCTCAGCATCGGTACCAGTTCCGCTGGCGTGGCGTAATAGTGGAACTTCGCCCGACTGCGCGCCGTGGTCGCAACGGTAAACGAAATATCGTGCAGCGCGTCGGCGAGCGTGTCGTAAGTGGTTATATTATCAAGAATATCGCCCGACCCGTGCGCCACCCAACGCGCCGCGGGCTCCAGGTGAGCAGCGCTGTCCACAATACGCAAATCGGTGAACCCCATGGTCTTCATGGCACGCGCCGCAGCGCCTATATTTTCAGCTCTGGCTGGCGCGACCAGTACAATCGACAGATGCATTTATGCTCTCTTTTTAATCAGTTAGCGGGGATTAATGTGATGCGCGTCAACATATTACGCGGCGCGAATTTACAATTTTGCAACACAAATCACCGAAATAGCGTTTCATAACAAATTAAAAGCGCTAAACTATTTTGTAGCTGAACAATCATTTAGAATGTTAACAGAACCTGATTATCCTTATGTTTTATAATGATAATGACAGGGTGAATACGCGATTTAAGTTGGATTCGTAACGTTTATCAATCAAGATCCGCAACTAGTTGGTTTATTGAAAAATTGTGACAAAGGCTAGCATTTAGCTATGATGATTTCATCAAACTGTTAACGTGCTACAATTGAACTTGATATATGTCAACGAAGCGTAGTTTTATTGGGTGTCAGGTGTCACTTAGCCTGTTATGTTGCTGTTAAAATGGTTAGGATGACAGCCGTTTTTGACACTGTCGGGTCCAAAGGGAAAGTACCCACGACCAAGCTAATGATGTTGTTGACGTTGATGGAAAGTGCATCAAGAACGCAATTACGTACTTTAGTCACGTTAGCCCGGTCATGTTAATTTGCGACATGCATCAGGCAGGTCAGGGACTTTTGTACTTCCTGTTTCGATTTAGTTGGCAATTTAGGTAGCAAACATGCAGACCCCGCACATTCTTATCGTTGAAGACGAGTTGGTAACACGCAACACGTTGAAGAGCATTTTCGAAGCAGAAGGCTACGATGTCTTTGAAGCGACCGATGGCGCAGAGATGCATCAGATCCTTTCTGAAAATGATATCAACCTGGTCATTATGGATATCAATCTGCCAGGTAAAAACGGCCTTCTGCTGGCGCGCGAACTGCGTGAACAGGCGAACGTCGCATTAATGTTCCTGACAGGCCGTGATAACGAAGTTGATAAGATCCTTGGCCTGGAAATCGGTGCGGATGACTACATCACCAAACCGTTTAACCCACGCGAGTTAACTATTCGTGCACGCAACCTGCTGTCCCGCACCATGAACCTGGGCACCGTCAGCGAAGAGCGTCGTAGCGTAGACAGCTACAAATTCAACGGCTGGGAACTCGATATCAATAGCCGTTCACTGATCAGCCCGAACGGTGAGCAGTATAAACTGCCGCGCAGTGAATTCCGCGCGATGCTGCACTTCTGTGAAAACCCGGGCAAAATTCAGTCCCGTGCAGAACTGCTGAAGAAAATGACCGGCCGTGAACTGAAGCCACACGACCGTACTGTAGACGTGACCATCCGTCGTATTCGTAAACATTTCGAATCTACGCCAGATACGCCGGAAATCATCGCCACGATCCACGGCGAAGGCTATCGTTTCTGCGGTGACCTGCAGGAGTGATCCCGCAGTCAGCACCATAAAAAACGGCGCGAAAGCGCCGTTTTTTTTTATTCCCGCCACGGCATAATCGGCACCGCGCTAATCGCGTTTTTCGGTGAGCCTTCTACTACTTTGTCGGAGTAGGCAAGGTAGGCCAGGGTGTTACGTTTAGCATCGTAAAAACGCACCACCTGCAGCTTTTTGAAGACCAGCGACGTCCGTTTCTGGAACACCACATCCCCCTGCGCTTTGCCGTTTTTGATTTTCTCGCTCAGTTCAACCGGCCCGACCTGCTGGCAGGAGATGGCCGCATCGGATGTATCCTCGGCCAGCCCCAGACCGCCTTTTATCCCCCCGGTTTTTGCCCGGCTAACGTAGCAGGTGACGTTTTTCACATCCGGATCGTCAAACGCCTCCACCACAATTTTGTGGTCCGGCCCAAACATTTTAAACACGGTATCGACAGAACCAATCTGTTCCGCCTGCGCCGCGCGGCCCGCTATCAGCAGTAAGGCTGTTAAGAGCAATGTCTTATATTTCATATTGTTACCATTTCTTAATATTACGTTGAGCGATTATTCAACACGTTAGACAAAAATGTAGCAAGATCACAGGATTAGAATATATTCACCCAAAACGCAGGACAAAAAGCATTAATGAGCAAAAAAAACACTGAATGCTAAAACATCAAAAAATGCTATTATCCGCTAACCTGTTATCAGGCACCTGCTGTTTTAAGGATGAGGATAGTATATGGATCAGGCTGGAATTATTCGCGACCTGCTAACCTGGCTGGAAGGTCATCTTGACCAGCCTTTGTCACTGGATAATGTGGCGGCTAAAGCAGGCTATTCCAAGTGGCATCTGCAAAGGATGTTCAAGGATGTCACCGGTCATGCTATCGGTGCCTATATTCGCGCACGTCGTTTATCTAAATCTGCGGTGGCCTTACGCCTGACCGCGCGGCCCATTCTTGATATTGCCCTGCAGTATCGTTTCGACTCGCAACAAACGTTCACCCGAGCCTTTAAAAAACAGTTCTCGTTGACGCCAGCACTCTATCGCCGTTCACCTGACTGGAGCTCATACGGTATGCGCCCGCCGCTGCGTCTGGGCGAGTTCGCCATGCCGAAGTACGAAATCATTACCCTGCCGGAAACCCATTTGATCGGTACGACACAGAGCTACACCTGTTCTCTGGAGCAGATTTCCGAGTTCCGCCATCAAATGCGCGTTCAGTTCTGGCGCGACTTCCTGAGCCATGCCCCGGCGATCCCGCCTATCCTGTATGGTCTCAACGAAACGCATCCAAGCCAGGAAAAAGACGACGAGCAGGAGGTGTTCTACACCACCGCGTTAACGCCGGAGATGGCCAATGGCTATATTCAGGGCTCTAAACCGGTCGTGCTGGAAGGCGGAGAGTACGTGATGTTCTCCTACGAAGGGCTGGGAACGGGCGTACAGGAATTCATCCTGACCGTTTACGGAACATGCATGCCTATGCTGAACCTGAATCGCCGTAAAGGTCAGGATATTGAGCGCTACTACCCGGCAAGCGATGCGAAACCGGAAGAAGGCCCCATTAATCTGCGGATGGAATTCTTAATCCCGATCCGTCGTTAGCGCTGCAGTTCATCCAGTGCAGGGGCATCAAGATGCGAAATGTCCCCTGCCATCTCAACGACCCATCCCGACGCCAGCCACGCGCTTTCCTGATAATCAATACGGGAAATAGAGCAGTTGCGCAGACGCAAACGGCGCTCCGCATAGGCCGGTAACCCCAGAATGGTGCTGACCAGACATCCCAGCGCAATCCCGTGACTCACCAGCAGTGGACGGCTTCCGGCGGGCAGCTTCAGGCATTCCGCCAGCGCAGCATGCATACGCACGCTCAGCTCCTGCATGGATTCGCCCTCAGGGATACGGCCATCTTCGGTACCGTTAACCAGCGTGCGGCGCCAGCCCTCTTCCGTTTCCGTCAGCGTATCGATATGGCGTTTTTCGAGCACCCCCATATCCAGCTCGCGCAGGCGCGGTTCAAGCAGCACATCACAACCACAGGCATCAGCAATAATGCGCGCCGTCTGCTGCGTGCGACCTAAATCGCTGGTGATGACATGGGTAATGCCCAGCGTTCTGGCACGTTCTGCCACCTGCCACGCTTGCTGCACACCCTTTTCAGTGAGAGGACTGTCGGACTGGCCTTGAATACGTCGCTCGGCGTTCCACTGCGTTTCACCGTGGCGAACAAGGTATACCTGTAACATGCTTTTTTTCCGTTATACTGCGATGAGTTTTTTTGAATCGAGCTTAATTATGCACCATGTTGTCTCTGCTACCACCAATCCTGCCAAAATTCAGGCAATTCTAAGGGCATTTGAAGAGATTTTCGGCGAAGGATCCTGCCATATTGATGCCGTCGGCGTCGAGAGTGGCGTTCCTGAACAGCCGTTTGGCAGCGAAGAAACGCGCGCTGGCGCACGAAATCGCGTGTTAAATGCGAAAGCGGCCGCACCCGATGCCGACTTCTGGGTCGCCATTGAAGCGGGAATTGACGAAGGCGCGACGTTTAGCTGGGTGGTTATCGAAAGTCGTGAACAGCGCGGTGAAGCACGCTCGGCCACCCTGCCGCTGCCGGACATCATTCTGGAAAAAGTGCGCGCAGGCGAAGCGCTCGGGCCAGTGATGTCGCAATACACCGGCATTGATGAAATAGGCCGTAAAGAAGGAGCGATTGGCGTCTTTACTGCTGGCGCGCTTACGCGCTCAAGCGTTTACCATCAGGCAGTGATCCTGGCGTTAAGCCCGTTCCATAACGCCATTTATCGTTGAACGTGTAGGCCGGATAAGGCGCAGCCGTCATCCGGCGTTTTTCAGCAATACCGCTTCCAGCCACTGACGCAGCTCAACCGGCGCAGACTTCAGGCTGTTTGAACCGCGGGTGATCGTCGCGATCCCCGCGCCCAGCTCGTTTTTGAGCTCACGCTGGCTCATCTCACCGCGCAGTAACTCTTCGATGATCCGCACGCGCGTGCCCAACGCCTCACGCTCGTCAGGCGTCAGCATCAGTTGCAGCAGGGGTAGATGCAGATCCTGGTCGTAAGACTGGCGGAGCAACTCCACAAAACGAAGCCACTCCTGATGACGTTGTTCGGCCAGTGCCGAGGAATACGGGGAATGCTGGGTCATGTTATGCCGCCTGTTGTACTCATTAACGAGTACAGCATAACACAACCCATCCCAATCAGTAACGTCTCTGCCACTCCGCATCGCTCATCAGGGTATCTTTTTGCCCCATGAAGTAACGGTAGTAGGCATCATACGCCAGCACGTTCTTCACGTAGCCGCGCGTTTCTGAGAACGGAATGCTCTCGACAAACGCCACGGCGTCGATGCGTCCGGCGCTGTTACCCAGCCAGGTACGCACGCGCCCTGGGCCCGCGTTATACGCCGCAGAGGCGAAAATGCGGTTGTTACCAAACTGCTGATAGACGTACTGCAGATAACTGGTACCAATGTTGATGTTGGTATCCGGATCCAGCAGCTGTGATGGACTGCTGTATCCCGGGATATTAAACATCTTCACCGTATGCGTCGCCGTGCCCGGCATAATCTGCATCAGGCCGCTGGCCCCTACCGGGGAACGGACTTTCGGGTTCCAGGCGCTCTCCTGACGGGCAATCGCCATGGCGTAGCTTTGCGGAATATCTTTACCGCTGGTGTAGCGATCGAACAGATCTTTGTAGGCCAGCGGGAAACGTTCTTCGAGATGATCCCACAGCTTGCCAGCGATCGTCGCCTGAACGCTCAGATCCCACCAGTGGTTATCAAAGGCGTAACGGGCAAGCTGGGCTTTCTCATCCGTAGTGCGGCTGGTGACCAGATTCGCCCACTCGCTACGGGCGGTGTTGTCCATATTCCAGTACATCAGCTCGCGCACGCGCGCCATTTCCGGCCCCTGGGTCAACGCCGGGCTGGCGTTACCCGGCGCTTTATCAATGCGGAAGGTGTACTCCTCACCCAGACGCTGCGCGGCCACCATCGGGTAGAAGCCTCGCTGCTGCATCAGCGCGTGGAGGATCTCTTTGGCTTCGTCATCGCGTCCCCGCTCCATCAGCAGATCCGCCTGCCAGTAGCGCCATTCGTCTTTCTCTTTGGCTTCCATCGGCAGACGCGCAAGCCAGGTATTAAGGCCTTTACGATCGCCCGTCCCCAGCGCCATGCGCACGCGACGTTCCACCAGCGACGTGGAGTTGGAGCGCATAATGGCATCGTCCCGCCAGCGGGCCTGTTCGTCGGTTACGTCCGAGCCCATCAGTCTCCACGCCACGATGTCGCGCAGTTCCTGGGTTTGCTCTTCATTGAGCTGCTGTGCCTGCACCAGCTGCGGGATCATCAGCCGCGCGTTTTCGACATCGTCACGCGCCACGCTGGCAAAGGCCACCGCCGCCATCTGTCGGGTAAAATCGGTCGCTCCCGTGCTGCGGGCAAAGGTCAGAACGCTGTTGGGGTCATTTGCCAGCGACATCACGGCCGTGGAAATGGTCTGGTAATCCGACGGCATTTGACCCGCCAGAGCCATCACCAGACGCGTGTTTCCGGATTTCATCGCCAGACGGATACGTTCAAGGTAAGCCAGCGGATCCTGTTTACCGGAAGCACGCCAGGCACCAAAGAGCGAATCACAGGCGTTAGGCTGGCTTTTCCCGGTCAGCCACAGCTCTTTTGCCCCGGCCCAGGCTTCCTCCTGCTGACCGGTGGCCCATTTTGCATAGTAATAGTTACACTGGGCTTCCGTGGTGTTCGGTTTTTCCGGGCTGAACGCCAGCAGTCCGCGCCAGTCTTCACGACGCGCCAGCTCGTTGACAAAACGAGACTGCAGGTTCCGGGCGGGCGGCAGGGTCGGGTTCGCCTGAATGAAGTTATTCACGGTGACCGTGGGTTGATTCATGAGATCGTCAGTAATCTGGCGATACTCCAGATAGGGATAGAGAGGATAGTCTTTCAGCGTCGGCATCAATGCCTGCACAGTATCCATCTGTTTGTTGTCCCACGCCTGTTTAATCTGGGCGTAGCGGTTACGTTGTTCATCCAGTGAATCGGCATGCACCGCCTGGCTTACCGCCATTACGCATACGCTGGCCGCCAGCAGACGCCAGACCACCCGTTTGGCTTTTTCCACAAGCTCTTCCTCATTGTTTTTTCGTCAATTGCAGCGTCTTGCCACGTCAAAGTCTAATTAACTTATGCTAACCAGGCATCCCGGAACGCGCCACGTTACGGACACTTTTTTACCTTTCCTGCGCGTTTTAACACTCCCGACGTTCCTGGCTGGGATTAGGGCGGGAAAAAGGCTACACTTCGAGGCTGAAATTCCTTTTCATCACGATAAAAGAGGCGAAGTCCAACGTGGCTCAATTCGTTTATACCATGCATCGTGTCGGCAAAGTGGTACCGCCGAAACGTCATATTCTTAAAAATATCTCGCTGAGCTTCTTCCCGGGCGCAAAAATCGGTGTTCTGGGCCTCAACGGTGCCGGTAAGTCCACCCTGCTGCGCATCATGGCCGGCATCGATACAGACATCGAAGGTGAAGCCCGTCCGCAGCCTGGCATCAAAATTGGCTACCTGCCGCAGGAACCTCAGCTGAACCCTGAACACACCGTTCGTGAATCGGTTGAAGAAGCGGTATCCGAAGTGGTTAACGCGCTGAAAGGTCTGGATGAAGTGTATGCCAAATACGCCGAGCCAGATGCGGACTTCGATAAACTGGCCGCTCAGCAAGGCAAATTTGAAGAGATTATCCAGGCGCACGACGGTCACAACCTGAACGTGCAGCTGGAGCGCGCCGCTGACGCCCTGCGTCTGCCGGACTGGGATGCGAAAATCGCCAACCTCTCCGGTGGTGAGCGTCGCCGCGTGGCGCTGTGCCGTCTGCTGCTGGAAAAACCAGACATGCTGCTGCTCGACGAACCCACTAACCACCTGGATGCGGAATCCGTGGCGTGGCTGGAACGCTTCCTGCACGACTTCGAAGGCACCGTGGTGGCGATCACCCACGACCGTTACTTCCTCGACAACGTGGCGGGCTGGATCCTGGAGCTGGACCGCGGCGAGGGTATCCCATGGGAAGGCAACTACTCTTCCTGGCTGGAGCAGAAAGATCAGCGTCTGGCGCAGGAAGCGTCTGCTGAAGCAGCACGCCGTAAGTCTATTGAGAAAGAGCTGGAATGGGTACGTCAGGGCACGAAGGGCCGTCAGTCTAAGGGCAAAGCCCGTCTGGCACGCTTCGAAGAGCTGAACAACACCGAATACCAGAAACGTAACGAAACCAACGAACTGTTTATTCCACCTGGCGCGCGTCTGGGGGATAAAGTGGTCGAAGTCAGCAACCTGCGTAAATCTTACGGTGACCGCGTGCTGATCGACGATCTCTCCTTCTCCGTACCGAAGGGTGCCATCGTCGGCATCATCGGTCCGAACGGCGCGGGTAAATCCACCCTGTTCCGTATGATGTCCGGTCAGGAGCAGCCAGACAGCGGCTCTATCACCCTCGGTGAAACGGTGAAACTGGCGTCCGTTGACCAGTTCCGTGACGCAATGGATAACAGCAAAACCGTGTGGGAAGAAGTGTCCGGCGGTCTGGATATCATGCGCATCGGCAACACCGAGATGCCAAGCCGTGCCTACGTTGGCCGCTTTAACTTCAAAGGTACCGATCAGGGTAAACGCGTCGGCGAGTTGTCCGGTGGTGAGCGTGGTCGTCTGCATCTGGCGAAGCTGCTGCAGGTTGGCGGTAACGTACTGCTGCTCGATGAACCAACCAACGACCTCGACATCGAAACCCTGCGCGCGCTGGAAAACGCCCTGCTGGAGTTCCCGGGCTGTGCCATGGTTATCTCGCACGACCGTTGGTTCCTTGACCGTATCGCCACCCACATTCTGGACTACCAGGATGAAGGGAAAGTGGAGTTCTTCGAAGGTAACTTCACCGAATACGAAGAGTACAAGAAACGCACGCTGGGCGCAGACGCGCTGGAGCCGAAGCGTATTAAGTACAAGCGTATCGCGAAATAAAAGCACAACGGCAACTTCGGTTGCCGTTTTTTATGTTTGTTCCCTCTCCCATGGGAGAGGGTCAGGGTGAGGGCATCAGGCCGCACATAATTACCTTCCCACGTAGTACCGCCTCACCTCATCAAACTGCATCGCAAACTCGATATAGCTCATCAGCGCAGGCGAATTGAGCTTACGGCTCGGATAGGCGAGCCAGAGATCGTTTCCTTCAACGTTCCATTCCGGTAGCACCTGCACAAGCGCCCCTTTTTCAATTTTATCTTCCAGCAAAAAAGCGGGTAAGAGTGTGATCCCCGCACCAGCTACCGCGCACTCACGAGCATAAACAAGATTATCCGTCATATGCGCATTGTCCGGCAGATAGCGGTAATCCTCACTCTCGCTTTGCAGGAGCCATTCAGACCAGGCCTTGTGGGTAATACAGCGGTGATCCACCAGCTGGCGGGGATGGTGCAGCGGCTCCCGGCGTGCCAGATATTCCGGTGAGGCCAGCATATAGCGCGGACAGTGGCCAATCATGCGGCCAATCAGCGAGGAGTCCTGCGGTTTACCGGTACGCAGCGCCACGTCAAAGCCAGACTCCACCAGATCGAGCACATCGTCAGAAATAGAGACATCCAGCGAAACGTCAGGATAGCGGAGCTGAAACTCGGCATTCAGGTGTGCCAGTAACGTCGCGCCAATGCCCGCCGGGCAGGTGATACGAAGCCGCCCGCTGGGGTTTTCACGCAGACGCTGAATGGCATACTCCGCCCTTTCACTGGCCGCCAGCATCTCGCGACAATGCACCAGATAGTGCTCCCCCGCAAAGGTCAGATTCAGCCTGCGCGTGGTGCGGTTTAGCAGGCGGATCCCCACCTGCTGCTCAAGCTGGCTAATCCGCTGGCTAACGCTGGATTTCGGCAGGTCTGCTTTCTGCGCTGCGGCGGTAAAACTGCCCATCTCCGCCACCAGCGCAAACAGCGCCATATCCTGAAGCTGTTTAAACATGATTGTTCACCCTATACGAACACTCCGTTCTTGATTGTCCATCTTATCATGCGCATGACCACTTAATAGACTAGCCTCAACAAAACGCATTCCATTGAGGAGTTGATCATGTCTGTTAAAGCCATTGCCGTTAATCCTGAAAATCCCGCAGCTTTTATTGAGATCACCCAACCGATGCCACAGCCCGGTGAACACGATCTGCTGGTGGAAGTAAAAGCCGTTTCCATAAACCCGGTCGATACCAAAGTGCATGCGAGTCTTGTTAAAAACGGCCTGCAGGCGCCACGCATTCTCGGCTGGGATGCCAGCGGTGTCGTCAAAGCGGTGGGGACAAGCGTCACCGGCTTCAAACCGGGCGACGAAGTATGGTACGCGGGCGACATTACCCGTCCGGGCAGTAATGCCACGCACCAGCTGATTGATGCGCGTATTGTCGGACACAAACCGACAAGCCTTGGCTGGGATGCCGCTGCCGCATTGCCGCTGACCGCGCTCACCGCCTGGGAAGGGCTGTTTGAGCGCCTGAACATTCAGGATGCCGGGTCGGACAAAACGCTGCTGATCATCGGCGGTGCCGGCGGCGTAGGCTCCCTTGCGATCCCGTTTGCGAAGCACAACAGCAAGGTCAGGGTCATCGCCACCGCGTCGCGGGAAGACTCAGCCCAATGGTGTCGCGAGCGCGGCGCGGATCTGGTGGTGAATTATCGCGATCTGAAAGGTGAACTGGCCAAACAGGGCATCACCTTTGTGGATTATATTTTCATCCTCAATGATACCGATGGCCACTGGGACGCGGTCAGCGAACTGATTGCGCCGCAGGGACACATCTGCTCCATCGTCGAAAATGCGCACCCGCTGAACCAGGACAAGCTGAAATCCAAATCCGCCGCCCTGCACTGGGAATTCATGTACACCCGCAGCATGTACCAGACTGCCGATATGGCGCGTCAGGGTGAGATCTTAAACGAGGTGGCAAAGCTGGTGGATAATGGGGTAGTGGAGAGCTCGCTCAGCGAAACGCTGCACGGGCTGAGCGTGGAAAGCATTACCGAGGCCCACCGCAAAGTGCTGGACGGGCATATGCGCGGGAAGGTGGTGGTTGCGTTCTGAGTGGATAATTCCCCCTCACCCTGCCCTCTCCCCACGGGGGAGAGGGTTAGGGTGAGGGGCAAACCTGTGAATTTACCCCTGCTCCCCCATCATCTCCTTCACCAGCTCGACGCAGCGCAGGAAACGGGTGTCGTAATCCGACGCTTCAACGTGGACAAACTCCACGTTGTTCTCGTGAAGCATCTCCACCAGCATCGTCTGGAACTCTTTTCTGTCCACTGAGCTACCGAGGCTGCGCATCCCGTCGGCGACCCACGGCGTGTTGTTTTCCAGCAGGATCACCAGGTCGAAGCGATATTCATCGATCAGCGCCTGTACGAACGGGTGCTCGCGTCCTTCATACTTCTTACAGAAGGCTTGTGTAGTGACAAAATCGGTGTCGATGAAGGCCACTTTGTTGGCGTATTTCACCGCGAAATCAATGTACTGAGCATGGCCTAGCGCGATTTTGTCGTAATCAGAATACTGCAGCGCCATCTCGTCTCCCCCCAGATGGGAAAAGACATAATCACGTCCGTATTCCCACGCGCTGGTGGTATTGAAGATATTTGCCAGCTTGTTAACCAGCGTCGATTTCCCGCTGGATTCACCGCCCAGAATCGCAACTGTGCGCACAAAGAACGGCTTCACTTCGGTCGGGATGTAATCCCAGTAGCGGAACGGGTTTTCGCGGATCTGCGCCCCGCTGATGTTCATGAATGTACGCTTAGGATCGATCAGCACCGTTTCAATGCCCAGATGCTCGCGGAACTGCGGTGCGTCGGACTCTTCAGAGGTGTAGATCCAGTTGGGCGCAATCCCTTTCTCTTCCATAAACGCTTTAATGCCATTGCTCCACACGTCCCAGCCGTGTGGATACGGCTCCATGCCCTCTTCGTTAAAGGCATGAATGCGAATGTTTTTCTGATATTTGAAGGTCTGAAGCAGCCAGCGCAGGCGATCCGGCACCGTCGGCTGCTGCGACATGGCGCTGTCTTCAAACAGCTGACGGTCACGGGTTTCATCGTAACCCATGATGATGTGCAGCTCGTCGACCTGGCTACAGGCGCGCTGGATCAGGTAGATATGGCCGGTATGCAGCGGGTAAAACTTACCAAACACCACGCCGATGTTCTTTTGCATACGCGGGAATTCAAGCCCCAGAAAGCGATGTAACGCTTCCAGCTTTTGCGCGCTGGGGCTTTTGATTTTGGCGTTCAGCAACTGGCTAAGATAGCCTTTCGTCATGCCGCTGGCGTCAGCCACCTGCTGTAGCGTGCAGCCTTTCTGACGGATTGCGGTCTTGATGTAGTCAAATGATGACATAAATTACGGTGCCTCCTGCAAAATCGAATACGTAATTATAAGTCGTCAAAGACATTTAACGCATCTGCGAGTTTTTTAACGCCAAAGACCTGCATCCCTTCGGGGATCTTCTTCGGCACGTTGGCCGCCGGCACAATCGCCCGGCGGAAGCCATGTTTCGCCGCCTCGGAGATGCGCTCCTGGCCGCTGGGCACCGGGCGGATCTCCCCGGCCAGCCCCACTTCGCCGAAGACCACCAAATCCTGCGGCAGCGGTCTGTCGCGCAGACTGGAGACCATCGCCAGCAGCAGCGCCAGATCGGCACTGGTCTCTGAAACTTTCACGCCCCCGACCACGTTGACGAAGACATCCTGATCGGCCATTTGCAGGCCACCATGACGGTGTAGCACCGCCAGCAGGATCGCCAGACGGTTCTGTTCCAGACCGACCGCCACGCGCCGCGGATTACCCATCATCGAGTGATCCACCAGCGCCTGAATTTCAACGAGCAGCGGGCGCGTCCCCTCCCACAGCACCATCACCGAACTGCCGGAGGTGATTTCATCTCCCCGGCTCAGGAAGATGGCCGACGGGTTGCTGACTTCGCGCAGCCCCTGCTCGGTCATGGCAAATACGCCCAGTTCATTCACCGCACCAAAGCGGTTTTTATGGCTGCGCAGGGTACGGAAGCGGGAGTCCGCGTCGCCGTCGAGCATCACGGAGCAGTCGATACAGTGCTCAAGCACTTTTGGCCCCGCCAGGGAACCATCTTTTGTAACGTGGCCGACCATGACGATCGCCACGCCGCGGGTTTTGGCAAAACGCGTCAGATACGCGGCGGTCTCACGCACCTGCGCCACGCTGCCCGGCGAGGACTGAATATCCGCCATGTGCATCACCTGGATGGAGTCAATCACCATCAGCTTCGGCTGCTCTTCTTCGGCAATCATGCAGATCTGCTCAATGCTGGTTTCCGACAGCATATTCAGATTGCCGGTAGGCAGACCCAGACGGTGTGCTCGCATCGCCACCTGCTGCAGGGACTCTTCGCCAGTGACGTACAGGGTTTTCATCTGCTCGGCGAGCTTGCAGAGCGTTTGCAGCAGCAGGGTCGATTTACCCGCTCCCGGATTACCGCCGATCAGGATCGCACTGCCCGGCACCACGCCGCCGCCAAGCACGCGGTCAAATTCTTTGAAGCCGGTGGAGAAGCGCGGCAACGCTTCCAGACTGATTTCTGACAGTTTTTGGACTTTTGCCACACCGGCATTACCCGCATAGCCGCTCAGGCGTTCATTGCGGGCCACGCTCGGCGAAGCCGCCACACCACGCACTTCGGTGATGGTGTTCCAGGCATGACAGGCGCTGCATTGCCCCTGCCAGCGCGGATAATCCGCACCACATTCATTACAGACAAATGCGCGTTTTGGGGCTTTAGCCACGGTTTACCTCGTTATTTCAGTGCGGCCTGCACGCCGGGTGACGCTAACGCTTACCCGGCCTACAATCGCATACCGTTATTTCTGATTCAGGCTGCCGGAGAGGATGCAGAACACCCCCATCAGGTCAGCGTGACGGATAGTCACTTCCGTCTTTTCATTCACTTTTGGCTTGGCATGGTAGGCAATGCCAAGACCGGCAACTTTGATCATCGGCAGATCGTTTGCGCCATCGCCAATGGCAACGGTCTGGGCAACCGGAATTTCATATTTCTCGGCCAGTCGGCTCAGCGTATTGGCTTTATACTGCGCATCCACGATATCGCCGAGCACCTGCCCGGTCAGCTTACCGTCCATGATCTCCAGCTCGTTGGCGACCACGGTGGTCAGATGCAGTTTGTCCCGCAGGTAATCCGCGAAGAAGGTAAAGCCACCGGAAGCGATCGCCACTTTCCAGCCCAGCGACTGGAGCTTCAGCACCAGTTGCGTCAGCCCGGGCATCAGCGGCAGTTCATCGCGCACCTGACGCAGGATATTGGCATCGGCCCCTTTGAGGGTCGCCACGCGCTGTCTCAGGCTGGCAGTAAAATCCAGCTCGCCGCGCATCGCGCGCTCGGTCACTTCCGCCACCAGCTCGCCGCTGCCCGCCAGTTTGGCAATCTCATCGATACACTCAATCTGGATGGCGGTAGAGTCCATATCCATCACCAGCAGACCCGGCGTTTTCAGATGCGGGATTTTACCCAGCGGGGCAACGTCCAGCCCGGCATCGTGCGCCAGACGCGTCGCGCGCTGCGTCAGGGAACCGGCCAGGCGAATGACCTGATAATCTTCCACACACCAGGCGGCGACAATCACCATCGCCGCACCCAGTTTAGTTTGATATTGGGTAAGGCGTTGCTTATCCAGGCCGCGTCCGTACAGCAGCCAGCCGCTACGGCCAGCGTGGTAATCCAGAGGCATCACCTCATCGCCACTTAAAGAGAGCGGCAATCCTGGCCATAAAGAGACATCCGTTGGCAGGTCGCACCAGGTAATGTTCGGCATTGAAGCTCCTGTAATTTCGTTCGCGCCGGAAGGTTCCAGAGGGAAAATAACGCATGAGGCTACCCTGTAACCATCACTTCTGGCAACATTAAGCCGTAAATTTTCAGCAGGTGGAATATGGCTCGCGCAAAACTGAAATTCCGGCTTCATCGCGCCGTGCTCGTCCTTTTCTGTCTCGCCCTGTTAGTGGTGCTGATGCAAGGGGCGTCGTGGTTTAGCCAGAATCATCAACGGCAACGGAATCCGCAGTTTGAGGAGCTGGCCCGCACGCTGGCGCGTCAGGTTACGCTTAACGTCGCGCCCGCTATGCGTACCGAAACGCCGGATGACAAACGCATCAGCCAGGTTTTGCGTCAGTTAACCGAGAACAGCCGTATCCTGGATGCCGGTGTCTACGATGAAAAAGGCGATCTGATTGCCCGCGCGGGCGAGCATGTCGACGTACGCGACAGGCTGGCGCTGGACGGTAAAAAAGCCGGGGGCTACTTTAACCAGCAGATCGTCGAACCTATTCAGGGCAAAAATGGTCCGCTGGGGTATCTGCGCCTGACGCTCGACACCCATACCCTGCCCACGGAAGCCAAACAGGTGGATAACACCACCAATATACTCCGTCTGATGCTCCTGCTCTCCCTCGCCATTGGCGTGGTACTGGCCCGCACCTTGCTGCAGGGCAAGCGCACCCGCTGGCAGCAGTCGCCCTTCCTGCTGACCGCCAGCAAATCTGTTCCTGAAGACGAAGAGAGCGAAAAGAAAGATTAGTGATAAAGTAGGCTGATGATTCGGAAAAGGAACTCTGCCATGACGACGTTACGCCTGCTGCTCTCTGACTCTTACGATCCGTGGTTTAATCTTGCGGTGGAAGAGTGCATCTTCCGCCAGATGCCCGCCACCCAACGCGTGCTGTTTCTCTGGCGCAATGCCGACACGGTGGTCATTGGCCGCGCGCAGAATCCGTGGAAAGAGTGTAACACCCGGCGTATGGAAGAGGACAACGTCCGTCTGGCGCGCCGCAGCAGCGGCGGTGGTGCGGTATTCCACGATCTGGGCAATACCTGCTTTACCTTTATGGCGGGTAAACCGGAATACGACAAGACCATCTCAACGTCCATTGTCCTCAACGCGCTCAATTCGCTCGGCGTGACGGCAGAAGCCTCCGGGCGTAACGATCTGGTGGTCAAAACGCCCGATGGAGATCGCAAAGTGTCAGGCTCAGCCTATCGCGAAACACTGGATCGCGGCTTCCACCACGGCACCCTTCTTCTTAACGCCGATCTCAGCCGTCTGGCGAACTACCTGAATCCCGACAAGAAAAAACTGCAGGCCAAAGGGATCACTTCCGTGCGGGGGCGCGTGGCCAACCTGGTTGAGCTTCTGCCGGACATCACTCACGCGCAAATCTGCGAGGCGATCCAGGAAGCCTTCTTTGCCCATTACGGTGAGCGCGTAGAGGCAGAGGTGATCTCCCCGGATAAAACCCCGGATCTGCCCAATTTCGCCGAAACCTTTGCCCGTCAGAGCAGCTGGGAGTGGAACTTTGGCCAGGCGCCTGCCTTTTCGCATCTGCTGGACGAACGCTTTACCTGGGGCGGCGTGGAGCTGCACTTTGACGTAGAGAAAGGTCATATCACCCGCACGCAGGTATTTACGGACAGCCTTAACCCGGCGCCGTTAGAGGCGCTGGCGGCTCGTTTGCAGGGCTGTTTGTATCGGGCGGATATGCTGCAGCAGGAATGCGATGCGTTGATCGGGGATTTCGCGGGGCAGGAAAATGAGCTGAGGGAGTTGTCAACGTGGATTGCACGGGCCGTGCGCTAGGTGCGGCCTGGTGCTCTCACTCCAACCCTCTCCCACAGGGAGAGGGCCGGAAGAGACAGAATTACTCTTTATCGCCCAGCAGAACGGATTCCAGCGCGATTTTGATCATGTCGTTGAAGGTGGTCTGACGCTCAGCAGCCGTGGTCTGCTCGTGGGTACGGATGTGGTCAGAGACGGTGCAGATGGTCAGTGCTTTCGCACCGAACTCAGCCGCGACGCCGTAGATGCCCGCCGCTTCCATTTCCACGCCCAGGATGCCGTATTTTTCCATCACGTCGAACATCTCGCCGCCGTCCGGCGCATAGAACAGATCCGCAGAGAACAGGTTACCCACGCGAGCATCAACGCCCAGCGCTTTAGCCGCGTCAACCGCGTTACGCACCATGCCGAAATCAGCAATCGCCGCGAAGTCGTGATCTTTGAAACGCATACGGTTGACTTTGGAATCGGTGCAGGCACCCATACCAATCACCACGTCACGCAGTTTAACGTCCATGCGCACCGCGCCGCAGGAGCCAACACGGATGATTTTCTTCACGCCGAAGTCGGTGATCAGCTCTTTGGTGTAGATGGAGCAGGATGGAATACCCATACCGTGGCCCATCACGGAGATTTTGCGGCCTTTGTACGTTCCGGTGAAGCCCAGCATGCCGCGAACGTTGTTCACTTCACGCACGTCTTCCAGGAAAGTTTCTGCAATGTGTTTCGCGCGCAGCGGGTCGCCCGGCATCAATACGACGTCAGCGAAATCACCCATTTCTGCGTTAATGTGAGGAGTTGCCATCTTCAGTTCCTTTTCATTGTAAATTCGCCCTCTCCCCGTGGGAGAGGGTTGGGGTGAGGGCATCAGGCCGCACCCAACATAACTCAGAACATCGCCTTGCCATATTCCATGTCAGACGTGCCAAAATATTTCGCAATCGTCTGGCCGATGTCCGCGAAGGTTTCACGGTGCCCCAGCGAGCCCGGTTTCACTTTCGGGCCATACACCAGCACCGGAATGTGCTCACGAGTGTGGTCAGTACCGGTCCAGGTTGGGTCACAGCCGTGGTCAGCGGTCAGGATCAGAATGTCATCTTCACCCACCAGCTCCATCAGCTCTGGCAGACGACGGTCGAACAGCTCCAGGCCGGCCGCATAACCCGCCACGTCGCGACGGTGGCCCCAGGAGGAGTCGAAGTCGACGAAGTTGGTGAAGACGATGGTGTTATCACCTGCTTCTTTCATCTCTTTGACGGTCGCGTCAAACAGCGCATCCAGGCCAGTGGCTTTCACCTTTTTGGTGATACCGCAGTTGGCGTAGATATCGGAGATTTTACCCACGGAAACCACGTGACCGCCTTTCTCATCAACCAGTTTCTGCAGCACGGTAGGTGCCGGTGGCTCAACGGCCAGGTCGTGACGGTTACCGGTACGCTGGAAGTTACCCGCTTTGTCGCCGATAAACGGACGCGCGATAACACGACCAATGTTGTAGCCGCCTTCGGTCAGCTCTTCACGGGCGATTTCGCACAGCTCGTACAGTTTATCCAGGCCAAACGTCTCTTCGTGGCAGGCAATCTGGAATACGGAGTCAGCAGAGGTGTAGAAAATCGGCTTACCGGTTTTCATGTGCTCTTCGCCGAGCTGATCCAGAATCACGGTACCGGAAGAGTGGCAGTTACCGAGGTAGCCCGGCAGGTTGGCGCGTTTCACCAGCTTATCAAGCAGTTCCTGCGGGAAGCTGTGCTCGTGATCGGAGAAATAGCCCCAGTCAAACAGAACCGGCACACCGGCGATTTCCCAGTGTCCAGACGGGGTGTCTTTACCGGAAGAGAGCTCATGCGCCCAGGCGTAAGCGCCCACCACTTCCGCGTTGCCGTCCATACCGGCAGCGATTTTACCGGTAGAACCTTCATGCGCTTTCACCAGACCGAGGCGGGTCAGATTGGGCAGAGTCAGAGGGCCTTTACGACCGTTGTCCGCTTCGCCTTTCGCACAGGCTTCCGCGATGTGACCCATGGTATCGGAACCCACGTCACCAAAACGTTCTGCATCTTCGGTTGCGCCGATGCCGAATGAGTCCAGCACCATAATAAATGCACGTTTCATAATTGTTCTCCGTACGTAGTGCTAAAAATGATTGATCAGATCAGTATACCGCTATTCGGTGATACGACGATAGACCGAAGGCGAGCTTTCTGGTGCTTTATCCGCAAGCGTAATAGCCGCTTTCACTGCCTTCGCCGCCTCCTGCCAGCTGGCTTCGTCTTTGGCGTGGATCACCGCCAGCGGACGTTCTCCGTCAACGCTGTCGCCCAGACGGGCCATATCGGTAAAGCCAACGCTGTAATCAATGGTGTCCGATGCCTGACGACGGCCGCCGCCCATCGAGACCACCGCCATACCCAGTGCACGGGTGTCCATAGCAGAGACGAAACCTTCGCCATCGGCATAAACGGCTTTGCTGAGCGTCGCAGTCGGCAGGTATTTCGCGTAGTTTTCCACGAAGTCGGTCGGGCCTTTTTGCGCCGCCACCATGCGGCCAAAGATCTCTGCCGCTTTGCCGTTATCCAGCACCGCCTGCAGTTTCGCGCGCGCTTCAGCGTCGTCTTTCGCCAGTTTGCCTGAAATCAGCATCTCGACGCACAGCGCCATGGTCACGTCGAACAGTCGTGGGTTGCGGTATTCGCCTGTCAGGAACTGAACGGCTTCGCGCACTTCGACGGCGTTACCGGCGCTGGAGGCCAGCACCTGATTCATGTCCGTCAGCAGTGCGGTGGTGCGCACGCCTGCGCCGTTGGCGACGCCAACGATCGCTTCAGCAAGCTGAGCAGAGAGTTCATAGGTTGGCATAAACGCGCCGCTACCCACTTTTACGTCCATTACCAGCGCGTCCAGCCCTTCTGCCAGTTTCTTCGCCAGAATAGAGGCGGTGATCAGCGGGATGGAGTCAACGGTTGCGGTGATATCGCGGGTTGCGTAGAAGCGCTTGTCTGCCGGGGCAAGCGAGCTGGTCTGGCCGATGATCGCCACGCCAACGTCTTTAATAATTTCGCGGAAGCGGTTGTCATCCGGGAAGATATCGAAGCCCGGAATGGCTTCCAGTTTGTCGAGCGTACCGCCGGTGTGTCCCAGGCCGCGCCCGGAGATCATCGGGATATAACCGCCGCAGGCCGCCACCATGGGGCCGAGCATCAGAGACGTTACATCGCCTACGCCGCCGGTGGAGTGTTTGTCGACAATCGGGCCGTTGAGGTTGAGGCTCTTCCAGTCCAGTACGGTTCCTGAATCTCGCATCGCCATGGTCAACGAGACACGCTCAGGCATCGACATATCGTGGAAGAAGATGGTCATCGCCAGGGCTGCAATCTGCCCTTCTGAGATGGTGTTATCTCGAATGCCGTTGATAAAGAAGCGGATCTCTTCGTCGCTTAATGCATGACCATCACGTTTTTTACGAATAATTTCTTGTGCGAGAAACACGGTAACCCCCATGAGGAATCGGGTGAATGATGGCGGGTACGATATACCCGACCACGATCCTGTAGGCCGGGTAAGCGTAGCGCCACCCGGCAATTCAAACTTAGTAGCTGCTGGCGCTCTTGCCGTCGCCATGACCCAGCGCTTTCAGCAGGCTTGCCAGCAGGCTGGACGCGCCGAAGCGGTAGTGACGTGAGTCCGCCCACTCTTCGCCGAACAGCTCGTCGGCAATCGCCAGGAACTGCTGCGCGTCTTCCGCAGTACGCACGCCGCCCGCCGGTTTAAAGCCCACGGTTTTGGACACGCCCATATCGCGGATCACTTCCATCATGATGCGCGCGCTTTCCGGGGTCGCATTCACCGGCACTTTACCGGTAGAGGTTTTAATGAAATCCGCACCGGCTTTGATGGAGATTTCGGACGCTTTACGAATCAGCGCTTCTTCTTTCAGTTCGCCAGTTTCGATGATCACTTTCAGCAGCACGTTTGCCGCCGCGCAGGCGTCTTTACAGGCTTTCACCAGGTCAAAGCCCACCTGCTCGTTGCCCGCAATGAGCGCACGGTACGGGAATACCACGTCAACTTCGTCTGCGCCGTAGGCAATCGCCGCGCGGGTTTCCGCCAGCGCGATCTCGATATCGTCGTTGCCTTGCGGGAAGTTAGTTACGGTTGCAATGCGCACGTCCGGGGTACCCTGCTCTTTCAGCGTTTTGCGGGCAATCGGAATAAAGCGCGGATAGATGCAGACAGCGGCAGTGTTGCCCACTGGCGTTTTCGCCTGATGACACAGGGCGATGACTTTTTCATTGGTGTCGTCATCGTTCAGGGTGGTCAGGTCCATCAGTTTCAACGCGCGCAGGCTGCTTGCAGTTAAATCGGTCATAACATTCTCCAACGGCGGTGCCGTATCAATTTTACCTTGCGGGTCTGTGAGTATTCTAACATCCACCCGCATTCACACTTCGACATTCATCACAGTTAATGAAAACTACGTACAAATTTGCATTACTGTAATGAGATCTGCTTCAAACTTTAATGCGTGAACTGCTGACGAATGCAGCGATTCCCCTCGTCAGATCAAAAGCCCTGACGGGATGTCTTCCTACAATCCGTTCATCATCCGCAGAACAATCAAGGAAGCGAACATGCCCCACGCCAGCCCCGACGCCCTGCAACAACGTTGCCAGCACATTGTGACAAGCCCGGTATTAACCCCGGAACAGAAACGTCATTTTCTGGCGCTGGAAGCGGAAAACAATCTGCCTTATCCGGCACTTCCTGAGGCGGCTCGTGCCGCGCTGGACAAGGGGTTTATCTGCGACATGTTTGAAGGCCACGCGCCCTATAAACCCCGTTATGTTCTGCCGGATTACGCCACGTTTCTGGCTAAAGGTTCAGAATGGCTGGAGCTGGAGGGGGCGAAAGATCTGGATGACGCGCTCTCGCTGTTAACCATTCTCTACCATCATGTGCCGTCAGTAACATCAATGCCGGTCTATCTCGGTCACCTTGATGCCTTACTGCAACCCTATGTTAGAATTCTAACACAAGAAGCGATCGATAGCCGAATAAAACGTTTCTGGCGCTATCTCGACAGAACGTTGCCGGACGCCTTTACGCACGTCAACATCGGTCCGGCAGATACCCCCATCACCCGCGCCATTTTGCGTGCCGATGCAGAATTGAAGCAGGCTGCACCGAATCTGACGTTTATTTATGACCCGGACGTGACGCCGGACGATCTCCTGCTTGAGGTGGCAAAAAATATCTGTGAATGCAGCAAACCGCATATTTCCCATGGCCCGGTGAATGATAAAATTTTCACAAAAGGCCGCTATGGCATCGTGAGCTGTTACAACTCGCTGCCGCTGGCGGGCGGCGGCAGTACGCTGGTCCGCCTCAATCTGCGGACGATTGCTGAACACAGCGCGTCACCCGACGATTTCTTCACGCGTATGTTGCCGCACTACTGTCAGCAGCAAATGGCCATCATTGATGCCCGCTGCGCGTTTCTCTATCAACAATCCGGCTTCTTTGAGAATAGCTTCCTGGTGAAAGAGGGGCTGATTGATGCCGATCGCTTTGTACCGATGTTTGGCATGTACGGCATGGCAGAGGCGGTGAATACGCTTTGCGAAAAAGCGGGTATCGACGGCCGTTACGGTAAGAGCGAGCAGGCTAACGCGCTGGGCTATCGCATCAGCGAGCAGCTGGCGGCGTTTGTGGAAAACACGCCGGTTAAATACGGCTGGAAACAGCGTGCGATGCTCCATGCACAGTCGGGAATAAGTTCAGATGTCGGTACCACTCCGGGTGCGCGTCTGCCGTACGGCGACGAGCCGGATCCCATCACTCATCTGCTGGCCGTGGCGCCGCATCACCCGCACTACTCCGCCGGGATCAGCGACATTCTGACGCTGGATGAGACGGTAAAACGCAATCCGCAGGCGGTCGTGCAGCTGTGCCTGGGGGCGTTTAAGGCCGGTATGCGGGAATTTACCGCCAACGTAGCCGGTAACGATCTGGTGCGCGTGACCGGCTATATGGTGCGGCTGTCGGATCTGGCACAGTATCGCGAAGCCGGATCGCGCACCAATACCACCTGGCTTGGCGAAGAAGCCGCACGCAATACCCGCATTCTGGATCGTCAGCCGCGCGTGATTAGCCATGAACAGCAGATGCGCTTTAGTTAGTCAGGTTATCCCCTTCTCCTGCGTGGACGGGCCGGGCAGCCGCCTGGCCCTCTTCCTGCAAGGCTGTAACCTGCGCTGTAAAACCTGCCACAACCCGTGGACCATCGGGCGCTGCAACGACTGCGGCGACTGCGTGCCCCACTGCCCGCACGATGCACTAAACATTCAGGCCGGACGCGTCTGGTGGCAGGAGAGTCGGTGCCAGCAGTGCGATACCTGCCTGCATCTGTGCCAGCAGCAGGCAACGCCAATGGCGCAGCGCCTGAGCGTGGAAGAGATCCTCGCGCAGGTCCGTAAAGCCGCCCCTTTTATTGAAGGGGTTACCGTGAGCGGCGGCGAAGCCACTACCCAGTTGCCGTTTTTGATCGCCCTGTTCACGGCGATCAAAACGGATCCCGCCCTGCGCCACCTTACGTGTCTGGTGGACAGTAACGGTCTGCTGGGGGAAACCGGCTGGCAAAGACTGCTGCCGGTACTGGATGGCGCGATGGTGGATCTCAAGGCCTGGGGAAACGAACATCACCGCGTGCTGACCGGACGCGAAAACCCGCAGATTAAGCAAAGCATTCGCTGGCTGGCGCAGCATCAGCGGCTGACGGAACTGCGTTTACTGGTGATCCCTGAGCAGTGCGATTATCTGGAGCATCTTAAGCCCCTGACAACATTTATCCTTGGGCTGGGGAATGTGCCGGTGCGCATTAACGCGTTTCACGCGCACGGGGTTTACGGCGAGGCGGCGTCATGGCGCAGCGCTACACCGGAGGACATCGAGCCGCTGGCGCTGGCGCTCGAAAAACAGCACATCACGGTGATCCGCCCGGCACTTTACCTATAGCGTGATGCCAAACAGCGCGCGGGTATTTTCCAGCAGCGCATCTGCAATCTCCGTTTCCGGCTCCTCACGCAGTTCACACAGCGTGGTAAACACGCGTGCCGCCTGTTCCGGGCGGTTCGGCTGTCCCTGAAAACCGTTTAATGGCATATCAGGAGCATCCGTTTCCAGTAACAGAGCAGACAGCGGCAACTGTGCCATTACGTCGCGTGTTTTGCTGGCCCGGGGATAGGTAATGGTACCGCCCACGCCAATCTTATAGCCCAGTTCAATAAAACGCTGCGCCTGCTGCAAGCTACCGGAGAAACCGTGCACCACTCCTTTTCGCGGCAGATCGATGCGTTTCAGGTGCATCGCCAGTTTGTCGTGCGTACGTCGTGAGTGGAGGATCACCGGCAGATCGTGACGCTTTGCCAGCCTGAGCTGGGCATCAAGGATCGTCTGCTGGCGTTCAAACTGCGGATTATCGCGATAGAGATCGAGGCCGATCTCACCCATCGCGACCAGTTTGTTTTCGCGGGTTTGCAGCGCCGCATCCAGTACGTCGAGATGTTCGTCCAGATGGTGTTCTATCACAATAGGATGCAGACCCAGCGCGGCGTACAGCGCATCATGGCGGCGGGCGAGATCAAGCACGCGCTCGAATCTGTCCACTTCGATCGCGGGCACAATCATCGCGTGGATACCCGCCTGAGCGGCGCGCTCAATGCTCTGCGTCTCGTCCCCCGTAAACGGCGGAAAATCAAAGTGGCAGTGGGTATCAACAAAGCGGTGCGTCACGCCAGATCCTCGTTATCCAGTAAAGCGTCATTCGCCTGCGGGACATCCACCAGCGGCACGGTCAGCGGATCGTTAGCCACAATCGCAGGCGGCGTAATAATGTGTTTGTGCCGATGCAGCGGCGGTTGCTCTGCCAGCATTTTTCCAACCGTCGCCAGGAAGTAGCGTCCGCACAGTCGCCCCGTTTTATAATCTGCACGCAGCGCGGGAACACGGCTGCCGAGCGCCATACTGACCAGCGGTTTCGGCGGATAAATTTCAAAAATACGCAGCTTACCCGGCGGTTTTTCGATAAAGCGTTGCATCGCGCCGTAGGTGGTTTCATGCTGCTTCGCGATATTCACCAGCGGCTGCAGACTGCTGTCGCCCAACCAGCGCTCCATCCGTTTAAACCACTGCGGCGTGTAGTACATTTGCGACGGCACAGTGCGGATCACCACAATGGTTTTCGCCCCCCGCCGGGCCGCTTCCTGCACCGGCACCGCGTCACTGATGCCGCCGTCGAGATAGCTTATGCCGTCCAGCAGCGCGCCGGTCCGATAAAAGCCGGGAATGGCGCTGGAGGCACGGATGATATCCAGCCAGTTCTCTTTTTGCGGAGAGAAATAGCCCGGAGAATAATCATCGCCCCGACTGGCGCACATCCAGAACGCTTTGCCGCTATCAAACAGGCGTGCGGCGGTATCCATCGCCAGCGGCATCTGGCTGGAGGTGGATTCCAGCAGCCAGTCGAGATCGATCAGGTTGCCGCCGCGCACGAAGCGCACCGGGTTAAAAAATTCTTTCGCCGTGGTGTAGCGCATAATGACTTTTCGCGCGTAGCCAGGCTGGTTACAGACATAGGCAGACAGGTTCTGCGCCCCGGCAGACGTGCCGAAGTAAAGGTCAAACGGGTTGAATTGCGCGCGCATAAATTCATCCAGCACGCCGGCGGTAAAAATGCCGCGCTGCCCGCCCCCCTCGCAAACCAGCGCAAGTTGACCAGCACGAAACGGTTTTAACGTCAGCGGCGCAATATTGCCGAGCGTAACGGGAATTCGTTGCCCCACCTCTGCTTTCCTGTTTTGATTATTTTCTCTCTCCACAGTAACGCACCCGACCAGCAACGCAAATAAGAAAAAGCCAGTCATCACGACTGGCTTTTTTTTGTTTAAGGAATATTGCGTTTGCTACGGACGTCTGCGTCCCGTAAACAGGCTCACCAGGAACAGGATGATACCGACAACGAAGACAATTTTAGCTGCCCAGGCCGCTGTACCCGCCAGTCCGCCAAAGCCCAAAGCGGCGGCAATTAACGCGATAACCAGAAATATAATGCCCCAACGAAACATAAGCCTCTCCTTTACCATAGTTAATGTCGGCCGCTAAATATGAGCGCTCAGGTCACTCACCGGCGTTTTTCCAGAGTCATTTTTATTTCGCCCGCAGGGCTGGCCTGTCGGGCGAATCGTGCAGGTTTACTTCGTTTTCAGATCGTTTTTAACGCTTTTCACACCATCAATCGCTTTCGCAATGGATTCGGCGCGGTCAATTTGCGCCTGAGAATCTACCGTACCGGAAAGCTGAACCACACCGTCGGTGGTTTCCACTTTGACTTTACGCGATGGCACGATGTCGTCAGCTAACAGTTTAGCTTTGATTTCGCTGGTCGTAGCGGCATCGCCTGCATAGCCTTTCACCGACGCGTTTTTGCTGTCACGGACGTGCAGTTTGTCACTTACAGACGCAACGCCTTCAACACCCTTCGCCACTTTTACGGCCTGTTCGGCCTGGGCCTGGCTTTCAACAAAGCCGCTCAGGGTGACGACTTTTTGCTCGGTTTTTACGGAAATATCGGTGCTCTTGATAGCTTCATCATCTACCAGCGCGGCTTTCACTTTTGCTGTGATTGAGCTGTCATCCATGAAATTACCGACTTTATTCATAGAGCTATCGATTTTTTCCCCTGCGGTATTAGCGGTGTTTTGCGCTTTATCCATGGTGCTGGATTCCGCCAGAGCGGAGCCGCTTACCAGAACGCTACCCAATGTCACCGCCAGCAGAGTTTTAGAAATCTTCAGTCTTGTCATATTCATCGATGTATTCCTGTGTTTTGCCCGTTATTCGGGCTACATACTTCCTTAGTAGTTTTATATATTGCGAATAGACACACGGGCAAAATGGAGAACCTAAAGTCATGCATTGAACAGTTTATTCATCCACGCCCGGAGCTAAACACTGAGTTAAATATAGATCACTCTCACAGAGGTGCTTTCAGTTTCGGGCAAAAAACGAGCAAAAAGCGCGGAAATGCGATGAATTAAGAACATTCCGCAAGGGACTAATAAGACAGGAAATAAAGAAGAGCACGGCGGCTGCCGTGCTCTGAGAGGGGATTAGTGTTCGCGCGTTTTGCGGAACTGTACGTCAGGATAACGTTCCTGCGTCAGATTCAGGTTAACCATGGTTGGGGCGATATAGGTCAGATTATCACCGCCATCCAGCGCCAGCTGAACTTCGTTCTTACGCTTGAACTCCTCGAATTTCTTCACGTCAGCACATTCAACCCAGCGCGCGGTCGCCACGTTGACCGATTCGTAAATCGCTTCCACGTTGTATTCGCTCTTCAGACGCGCAACCACCACGTCGAACTGCAGCACACCCACCGCACCCACGATCAGATCGTTATTCGCGATTGGACGGAAGACCTGCACAGCACCCTCTTCGGAAAGCTGCACCAGCCCTTTCAGCAGCTGTTTCTGCTTCAGCGGATCTTTCAGGCGAATGCGGCGGAACAGCTCTGGCGCGAAGTTCGGAATCCCGGTGAACTTCATCATTTCGCCCTGCGTGAAGGTATCACCGATCTGGATGGTGCCATGGTTATGCAGACCGATGATGTCACCCGGATACGCTTCTTCCACGTGCGAACGGTCGCCCGCCATGAAGGTCAGCGCGTCGGAGATCACCACATCTTTACCGATACGCACCTGACGCAGCTTCATACCCTTTTCATACTTGCCGGACACCACGCGCATAAAAGCCACGCGGTCACGGTGTTTCGGGTCCATATTGGCCTGAATTTTAAAGACGAAGCCGGTGAACTTCTCTTCTTTCGCTTCCACTTCACGGGTGTCGGTTTTACGTGGCATCGGCTGCGGCGCCCACTCCACCAGACCGTCGAGCATATGGTCGACGCCGAAGTTACCCAGAGCGGTACCAAAGAAGACCGGGGTAATTTCGCCGCTCAGGAACAGCTCTTTATCGAACTCATGAGATGCGCCTTTCACCAGCTCCAGCTCGTCACGCAGCTGTGCAGCCAGCTCGTCACCCACCGCGGCGTCCAGATCCGGGTTATCCAGACCTTTCACGATGCGCACTTCCTGAATGGTGTGGCCTTTACCTGTCTGATACAGATAGGTTTCGTCTTTATAAAGGTGGTAAACACCTTTAAACAGCTTACCGCAGCCAATTGGCCAGGTGATGGGCGCACAGGCAATCTTCAGCTCGTTTTCCACTTCATCCATCAGCTCCATCGGATCACGGATGTCACGGTCGAGTTTGTTCATAAAGGTGAGGATTGGCGTATCGCGCAGACGGGTCACTTCCATCAGCTTACGGGTACGGTCTTCTACACCTTTTGCGGCGTCGATCACCATCAGGCAGCAGTCCACCGCCGTCAGCGTACGGTAGGTATCTTCGGAGAAGTCTTCGTGGCCTGGGGTGTCCAGCAGGTTCACCAGGCAGTCGTGATACGGGAACTGCATCACGGAGGTGGTAATCGAAATACCACGCTGTTTTTCCATCTCCATCCAGTCAGATTTTGCGTGCTGGCTGGAGCCACGGCCCTTTACGGTACCGGCGGTCTGGATGGCCTGTCCGAAAAGCAGCACCTTCTCGGTGATGGTGGTTTTACCGGCATCCGGGTGCGAGATAATGGCAAAAGTGCGGCGTTTGGCCACCTCTTGCAGATAAGGAGACAACGTCATAATCAAATCTTCTTATATAAGCGCGACAGCAGGCCGCGCATCATGGAATACGAAAAATGCGGCTATTTTACCCATCAATGGGGGGCAGGCAATCATTGTTTACACAGGAGCTGCTCCAGTTCGTTCAACGACGTTACGGTCCAGGTTGGCTCAATACCTTCTGGCTTCATGCGGCCATGCGCATTCAACCAGACGGTCGACAGACCAGAATTGATGCCGCCCAGAATATCCGACTCCGCGGTATCACCCACCATCAGCACACGGTCGCGATCGGGGTTGCCGGCTTGCGCCAGTGCATAATCAAAAATACGCGGATCCGGCTTCGGCACGCCCACCTCTTCTGAGATCACCAGCGCGTCGAAATGATCGCGCAGGCCCGTGCGCTCAAGGCGAATCTGCTGCAGCGCGGTAAAACCGTTGGTGATGATCCCCAGTTTGACCTTGCCTTTCAGCGAATCAAGCAGGGAAACCGCCCCCGGCAGCGGGGCGCAGATATCGGCCATCGCATTGAGGAATGCCTCGTTTAACGCGCCTGGACTTACATTTAACCGTTCGGCCCAGACATCGAAACGCTGGTGCTGCAGTTGTAACGCGGTGATGGCACCGTTCTGGTAATCCACCCACAGCGGTTTATTCACCGCCTGATAGTCCTGAAAATCTTCAGCGGTGAAGGTCACGCTATAGTCCAAAAACATCCGCTGTAGACCACCGAACGAATCGAACGTAAAGAGCGTTTCGTCGGCGTCAAAGAAAATCCAGTCCCATTTCATCGTTACAACCTTATTTTTCGTTATCCAATCGGCAGAGCCATAATAATGGCGTCTTCACGTCCCTCTGCGGTCGGGTAGTAGTTACGGCGAATTGTCGCCTCGTTAAAGCCTAAGCTTTCATAGAGCGCGATGGCGGCGACATTTGACGCGCGCACCTCCAGCCACAGGGTGAAAACGTCACGGGTTTCGAGCTCACGAATGAGATGCGTAAGCAGTTCTCTTCCCAGCCCACGGCGCTGAAACGCGGGATCCACCGCGATATTAAACAGCGTGGCCTCATCCAGAACGACCTGGGTTATCGCAAATGCGGCCAGGATGCCGTCAACGTCCAGGCGGTAATTCAGATACCGTTCGCCCTGATTGCTGGCGAGTGTCTTTTCGCTCCACGGAAACGCATGGGCGCGTGTTTCAATCGCATACGCCGCAGGCAGATCAGGCGTCGTGAGGGAAGAAATCGTGTTCATATTCGCAGATTTGTTGCCATAGCGCGCTTCGCGCTTTTGGGTTGGCTTTCAGCTCTTCCAGCACGGGGGAGCTGATCTGGCTCCCGGAAAGGGATATGTCGTTTGTCTCGCCCATTCGCCAGCAGTTGCAATGGCTGTCAGGAGGAAGCATGGCGACCCTGTCCGGCGTCAGCTGTAAAACCTGGTTGGCCGTCAGCTTCAGGCTGCGAAGGACATCACCAATCAGGGCATCATTCAGGGCAGGCAGTTCTTCCGCCACCATCACCAGACGCACATGCGCAGGGATGGCGATGGCGATTTCCCCCTGCAACGCCGTCGGGCGACGCAAGGCCCACTGGGTGATACCCAGCTGCTGCAACTGCCAGTCACGTCGGGATGTCATAGCGAAAACTCCTGTCTCTCAGGCGCGCAAATATAGCAAATGTGTCGAAAGTGCGCCATCTACCTACTATAATCCCCGCCTGAGTTTATTGAGGAACAATTCATGTCTGCATTTACCCCGGCAAGTGAAGTCTTGCTGCGTCACAGTGATGATTTCGAAGAAAGCCGTATTCTGTTTGCCGGAGATATGCAGGATGACCTGCCCGCGCGTTTCGACTGTGCTGAAAGCCGTGCCCATACCCAATACTACCACCACTGGCAGGTGCTGAGCCGCCAGATGGGCGAGCGCGCACGCTTTAGCCTGGTGGCGGAACAGAGTGATGTTGCTGACTGCGACACGCTGATCTACTACTGGCCGAAGAACAAACCGGAAGCGCAGTTCCAGCTGATGAATCTGCTCTCTCTGCTGCCGGTCGGGTGCGATATTTTCGTGGTCGGTGAGAACCGCAGCGGCGTGCGAAGCGCAGAGCAGATGCTGGAAGCGTACGCCCCGCTCAATAAAGTCGACAGCGCCCGTCGCTGCGGCCTGTATCATGGTCGTCTGGAAAACCAGCCTTCCTTTGATGCCGGGACATACTGGGATGCGTATCAGCTTGATGGCCTGACCATTAAAACCCTGCCGGGCGTTTTCAGCCGTGACGGGCTGGACGTGGGCAGTAAGCTGCTGCTCTCCACGCTGACGCCGCACACCAAAGGCAAAGTGCTGGACGTAGGCTGCGGTGCAGGGGTACTGGCCACGGTGCTGGCAAGCCACTCACCAAAAGTCCGCCTGACGCTCTGTGACGTCAGCGTGCCAGCAGTTGAAGCCAGCCGTGCGACGCTTGCCGCAAACGGCTTCGAAGGGGATGTCTTCGCCAGCAACGTCTTCTCGGACGTTACCGGTCGGTTCGACATGATTATTTCAAATCCGCCGTTCCACGATGGCATCGAAACCAGCCTTGAAGCAGCGCAAACGCTGATCCGTGGCGCTGTACGTCACCTGAACAGCGGGGGGGAACTGAGGATCGTCGCCAACGCGTTTCTGCCGTACCCAAAAGTGCTGGATGAAACCTTCGGCTTCCATGAAGTTATCGCGCAAACAGGCCGTTTTAAGGTCTACCGTACCGTGATGACGCGCCAGGCTAAAAAGTAGTCCACGGGTATTGTTTGCCGGAGAAGGGCCATCCCCCTCCGGCCATTTTTGCAGCAATCAAAACAACGCGCGCATTTTTCTATTGACGTAAAGCTCAAAACATCTAGAATGCGCCTCCGTGGTTACGATACTTTTACAGTATCGATGGTATGCGAAGGTGGCGGAATTGGTAGACGCGCTAGCTTCAGGTGTTAGTGTCCTTACGGACGTGGGGGTTCAAGTCCCCCCCCTCGCACCATAAATCACGTTGATATTGCTCGCACTGGGCGAAGGTGGCGGAATTGGTAGACGCGCTAGCTTCAGGTGTTAGTGTTCTTACGGACGTGGGGGTTCAAGTCCCCCCCCTCGCACCAACGAGGCGATATCAAAAAGTAAGATAACTGTGCGAAGGTGGCGGAATTGGTAGACGCGCTAGCTTCAGGTGTTAGTGTCCTTACGGACGTGGGGGTTCAAGTCCCCCCCCTCGCACCAATTATCTTGCATCCCCTCTGAAGTCCTTCATATTATTCCCTGTTATTTCAAACTCATCAGTATCACCAGAATTCCACTGACCAGCGCGACGCATGATGGCAACAAAACAAAGTGCCGTAATTGCTTATGCCAGATCATGGCTGAGGACATCAGCAACCCTGACACGATGATGGCTTTCCAGAGTTCAATGGAGAGATCGGCAAACATCAGACCGCCGAGGATGGCTCCCGGCAGTAATACCCCCCAACCACTTCCTAACACCCGGTTCAACATGGTTTGCCCTTTCGAATCGATAATGATAACCAATATCATATGGCAAGCATTATCATTTGTCAGCACCGATAATTAAAAACCGTGGCCGTTTACCTTTCCCGGGCTTTGTTGAATAAATCAGATTTCGGGTAAGTCTCCCCCGTAGCGGGTTGTGT